>JAYTNK010000622.1:0-3714 GCA_043748375.1 Cytophagales bacterium | reverse complement strand
AGAAGCCATACGTTTAGACCCACAGCTTGCTTTCGCTTGGAATAATTTGGGATATTGTGATTTCTTAGAGCATTATTATGAAAAAGCTATGAAAAATATTTCGAAGTCCTTGGAACTAGATAGCTCGAACAGTTATGCCTGTAAAAATCGCGCTTTGGTGCATTTAGCACAAAACAACAAAGCTGAAGCACTTACGGATTTACAAACAGCTTTAGAATTTGGGTTTACTGAGCTTTATGGTAATGAAGTGGAAAATTTGTTGGAAAAACATTTTCATAAAGATAATTGATTTGGTTATCTGACAATTTTTGTGGGGATGTTTTTTGAGTAGAGGCAATCCCTTGTGGTTGCCCTTTTTGTAAGACAAAACCTTTATTTTACCTAATTTTTAGTATGTTTATAGCGCAAAATGTGTTATAATAGCAAAGGCAACCACAAGGGATTGCTCCTACACTTTTTACCACCACAAAAATTATCAAAGAAACATTGATTTTTTATGGTAGCATTTAATAGGGGAAATTTACAGCTTTTTAAAAAAGCTTCTTCTTAAAAATGCTCATATCATATTTTTCAGTGTTTTTTGCGAGCCACAATTCGTTAAAGATTGCACTTGAATGCGGTGGTAGGTAAGTCTGTAAGCATGTGTACCCACCGCGCTAAAACTAGTCTTTTTCTTGCCTGCCTATTTCAGCTCGGCATACTGTTGCTACCAAAACAGGCGAGTTACAACGTTTTCGTTTTTATATTTGTCATCTAAAAAGACGCAAAATATCGGCTTGCCACTCAAAGAAAGTTGCAATAAAAATGTCTGTCAGTCGTTTTGTTTTTGTTAAATAAAAGGCTTACTTTTACAGAGAATATAAAACCTATCGCAAAACCGCTACTCAATCCTTAAAATTCTTGCTTATGCAACCCAAAATCCTTTGGGCAGACGATGAAATCGACCTGCTCAAGCCGCATATACTTTTCTTGGAAAAGAAAGGCTATCAAATCATTGGCGTGAATAGCGGTACTGATGCCCTTGATAAGTTTGAAGAACAAAACTTCGACCTTGTGTTTTTAGATGAGAATATGCCTGGTATGACGGGGCTGGAAGTGCTTGCCCAAATCAAGCAAATGAAGCCAAACACGCCCGTGATTATGATTACGAAAAGCGAGGAGGAACACATTATGGAAGAGGCGATAGGTGCGAAAATTGCTGACTATCTTATCAAACCGCTCAATCCAAATCAAATCCTACTATCTGTAAAAAAGATATTGGATAACAAACGCCTCGTTTCTGAAAAAACCACCCAAAACTACCGCCAAGACTTCCGCAATCTCATGATGGAAATGAATGAGCGTATGGATCACGAAGAGTGGATAGAAATATACAAGAAGCTGATTTTCTGGGAATTAGAAATAGAAGGTACGGAAAGCAAAGACATGGAGGAGATATTTGAGAACCAAAAAGCGGAGGCAAATATCAATTTTACCAAATTCATCAGCGAGAATTATGAAGATTGGTTGAACGACCCCAACATTGACCGCCCCATACTGTCCCCACACTTGTTGCGAAAAAAAGTTTTTCCTTTATTGAAAAACCCTGAGCCTGTCTTTTTTATTCTGATTGACAATCTGCGCTACGACCAATGGCGCATACTGGAGCCGTTGATACAAGAGTATTTTCAGGTGTTGGAGGAGAGCGCGTATTTTTCTATCTTGCCTACCACGACTGCCTACGCCAGAAATTCGATATTTTCGGGCATGATGCCAGCTGATATGGCAAAAACCCACCATGATATTTGGATACAAGAAGATGAAGAGGAAGGCAAGAATCTAAATGAGGAAGAGTTTTTGCGCCGAAACTTAGCAAAGCAAAAAATAAACGCTAAAATCTCTTACAATAAAATTATTGTCCAACAACAAGGACGCGCCTTAGTAGATTCTTTGGACAATTTGATGAACAATAACTTGAATGCAATCGTATTCAATTTTGTGGATATGCTCTCTCATGCGCGGACTGACATCACCATGATACGCGAATTGATGCCCGACAATGCCGCCTATCGCTCTGTTACGCGGAGTTGGTTCATGCACTCGCCCTTGCTCGATTTATTGAAAAAACTTTCAGAACGCAAAGTACAAGTGGTGCTGACTACAGACCATGGGACTATTTGCGTGAAAAAACCTTTCAAAATTATAGGCGACCGCAACGTAAACACCAATTTGCGCTATAAACAAGGCAAAAATTTGAATTACGACAATGATAATATTCTTAAAGCAGCACGTCCTGAGCGATTTCACTTGCCTAAACTGAACCTTTCAAGCACCTATGTATTCGCTGTAGAAGATTATTTTTTCGCTTATCCAAACAATTATAATTACTATGTGAATTATTATAAGGACACTTTTCAACATGGTGGTGTATCATTGGAAGAAATGATACTTCCTTTTGTGATTTTGAAGCCAAAAGGATAACCACAATAGCCTACAAAAATCCCCTCTCAAACGCTTTGGGAGGGGATTTTGAAAGCAAACAAAAACTTAAACAATTTTTCAAATCTACTTTTTTCTGCTACATACGTAATGTTAGCTGCCATAAGTAAACCGTTTTCAGTTCTGCATATACAACTCTTGCCAAAAATATACCAAAAACATAGCAGTTTGATTTACAGCATATTGCAGTTTTTTAAATTCGCTAATTTTCCCAAAAAGAGATTTTTTCTACTTTTTAGAAACAAAAATAGAAAACAAAACTTCAGCTTGGTTTCTACTTGGGTAGGCAAGGAAAAATAATCGTTTCCTTGCGCGTTTCAAAAACTTGCCTGCCCTTTTCAGAAAGGTAGGCAAGTTTTTTGCCTCCACTATTCCAAGTTTGTTTTGTTGCAAAATAAAACAATACTGTTTCAAGTTCGCTAAACTTAAAGCGGTATTTTAGTTATTTAGTAAAACAAACTGGGAACAGTGGGGATTGGTATGAAGCACTGAGTTGGGAAGGATTAGAATTTGATACTATTCTCCCATATATGCAGCTTACACAAACCAAAAGAGAGCAGTTCAATATGGAAAAGAGGTTTTTGAAAGGCAAAGGCGATTTAGATAAATGCAATTAAACTCACCTAAAATTTAACAATACTCATCATGAAATCAATATTCATAATCTTATTTTCGACTTTTTTATCGTTGCCTATCTTTGGGCAAGACTTGTACCTACGCATGAATGATGCTCTTGAGCGTGAGTATAGTGCATCTTGGAGAGTAAGTACTAAATCAAATCCAACCTTTAAGGTGTATGGCTACCACAGTTACATTTGCGGTCCGTTACTGAGTTTTGTTTGCAAGGACAAGGCAACCATGTCGCAAACATTACCCGCTACTGATATAGGCAACTATCCTATAAAAACACTCGAAGAATTTGAGGTGATGATGGCAGGCAAGACCAAAGACCAAGTATTAGATTATTTGGAAGGGTTGCAACACATCTACATTGTAGAGGTTTTATCTAATAACACTATAGAGGTATCAAAAGTAAAAATAGGAATGACCTTTATGAAATAGCAGGTTTTTTCCATTTTTGAAGGCTACCCACCCCACTATTCCAAGTTTGTTTTGTTGCAAAATAAAACAATACTGTTTCAAGTTTAGCGAAGCAAAACAAACTGGGAACAGTGGGGCAACTAACACCACTCACTTAATAAAGTTATTCGTACTGTCAGGCTTGTTTTTAGAGGC
>JAYTNK010000621.1:0-8586 GCA_043748375.1 Cytophagales bacterium | reverse complement strand
CGGTGTATGTTTTTGTAGGGTTGGTCAGAAGCCTTATCTGCTAAAATAAGGGTAGTAATCATACCCGTCATGTGCAGAAACGCCAAGCGTTTATGCCATTTGATAGTACTGTTTTTCTCGCCTACGCGCCGCAACATAGGCGGTGGCGAGAATAGAGAAAGTGCAGCAGTGGTAAAATAGCCTATAGAAACACCTGTGGCGAGCATTTCATGGGTGTCTTTTATTTTTGGCGTATAGTGGTTGTAAAGTTTCTGTCCAACGAAGCCTTGTGCTACCATACCTCCGAGCGTGGCATAGCCTAAGATTTGGTGGAGAATTAACATTCTACGCCTCAATTTGAGTTCACGCGCTCTATATTTTTCGGTAAGCGGAGCGAGCCCTGTGATGCGAAACAATCCTTTTTTGCCCCATAGCAAACTTTGGGTAGCCATCATGCGTTTGGGTAACAACGAAATAGTAGTGTCTTGCCCTTCCTCTAAACTTGTGAGCAAGGAGTCTTGTTGTGCCCATGTGCAACAAGGTGATAGCAGAAGTATGCTACTGAGTAATATAAGTGAAAAATGCATGTTTTTAGTTCTTTTGAGAAGTGTTATGTCGAGTGCCTTAAAATATGTTGGTTCTTCTAAGATTTATGCGGAGTTTTTACATCTGATAGGAGTTACAACCCCTATCCTACGTAAAAACGCACTTTTAAAACCTACAAAAAGTTTTCCCACAATAACTTTCTAAGAACCTAATTTCGCTTGCATTTTATCGATACAGAGAACTTCTGTAAGAACTTATACAGTGCTATTAAATTATAAATAGTTCTTAGATTAAAATTGTAGAGAATGTATTCCCGTATAAATATTAGAAGAACCCTGATTAGTATATTTTCTAAGCATAGCCATGCTGTAAGCGTCTGTTAGCCAGCTTTAGGTAATACATTCAAAATGTCTTGTAATAAAAAAAGTGGGTTCTTAGAAAGTTATAGCAGAAGCTACCAAAATATATGAGCAGTCATGCTGTAAGAATCTGTTTTTCAGGCTTTTGCGGGGTGCTAAAGTCTATAACAGACGCTTACAGCGTGGCTATCCCGTAATAACTTTTGAGGAACCAAAAGGGGTATTAAAATAAGGGAGTAAAAGAAACGTGAGTCAGGTTTTTAATGCGAGGAAGCATTAAAAATAGCCTCATGTTTAGATATAGTTATTTTCTGGAGGTGAAAATAATATACATTGTATTTCAGAACGGTATAGGTTTTGCCAAAAAGTTGTTATTGGTAGTGATAATACTCCCATATTTGGCATTTGTATGCTATTATTTATTTCAAGCCTGATAAATACATAGCCTAAGGCGGTGGCAGTGTGTTTGTGCATGGGGAGGTCTTCGTGCGTACCATGTGAGGCAGCCTTTTTCCCGTAATGGAGGTCGATAAAATCGAGCATCGATATGCCAGCGTGTTCGATATGATAGTGAAGCAATAGTATAGGGACTTTGGATAGTTGTCCCAAGTCAGTTTGTGGAAACAAACTACCAAGGAAAAGCCACACAGCAAAGTATATAGCAAGTTTTTGCCTTATCATGCAACAAAGGTAGTTTATTATATTGGACTTTCCAAATAGGTCACCTTATTTGGATTTAGTCTAATCCATAACAATTACTTACTCGTTAAAAGTGTGCTATAATAATTGCTTTTTGATGAATGTGCTCAAGTCTTGTCCTTTCCAAGGTTTCGCCATGAAAGCAGCTTTGATTTCTTTTTCCACACGGCTGATAGCTTTTTGGTCGGCTTGTCCAGAAAGCATAATTTTTATCATTTTAGGGAATTTGAGGTGTACTTGAGTAAGCAATTCATCTCCTTTCATATTGGGCATGAGCCAATCAGAGATGATAACCAACGTTTGTACATCATCGCCTACCAAAGAATCTATCACTTCTAAGGCTTCTTCACCACTTTCTGCTGTTTCAATGATAAATTCATTTCCAAAGGTTTGTGTGAGTTCCATTTTAAGGCTTGCTAAGATGATAGGCTCATCATCAACACACAAAATTGCTTTCTTTTTTTTCATGGCATTACTCGATTTATTATGTACACAAAAATAATAGACAAAGATAGGCAATCAAAACAAGTCTTATCTTTATTTTCGATAAACGACTGCCTAAACTCCATGAACGCTATGCATCCTCCGACAATGGTCGAACAACGTATTTTTATTAGATTTCAGAGGTGATTTTAACTTGTTGGAACTTACGCATTTTTAGTAGTTATGTGATAAAAAAGAATAGAGTTACTATCCTGTTCAATTTGCTGTAAACTATCATTGTTAGATAATTTATAAATTAATATGATTCTTCGAAAGTTATCACGGAAACCCGTCTAAGAATGAGCAACGCTGTAAGCGTCTGTTACCGCTTTAGCACCACGCAAAGCCATAAAAGGGGGTTGTTACAGAATAGCTACGCAAGCGGTTTTAGTAAATCCCGCCATACCTTTCTAAGAACCACAAATACTAAATACTACATTTTAATACCCATAATGAGCATATCATCTGTTTGTTTATTTCCACTTTGCCATGCGTCCATTTCTTTGGCAAAGGTATCGTGTTGTTCTGCCATAGGCAAGGTGTGAATACGCTTCACTAATTCTCGAAAACGCTTTGTACCGTATTTATGGTCTTCCCCATGAAAGCCACCAAATTGGTCAGGAAATCCATCAGTAAACATATAAAAAATATCGCCTTCCATGTAAGGGATTGTTTGAGTTTCAAACACCTTTCGCTGTATTTGCGCTCCGCCTATAGGATACTTTGCGCCTTTTATTTCTGTCAATTCGCCATTTCGGAAGTGATAGAGCGGGTTTTTCGCACCCGAAAAGTCGATAGTATTGGTCATAGTGTCTATCACAATCAACGCCATATCCATGCCGTCACGTCCTTGTTGATTGCCTTCTTGCTTGAGATACATTTTAACGTTTTTGTCCAATCGCTCAAGAATTTTTTGGGCTTTGTCTATTTTGTCTTCGACTACAATTGCTGTGAGTAAGTCATTGCCTATCACGGTCATAAATGCACCAGGCACGCCATGTCCTGTGCAATCGACTACCGCCAATACCGCCTTAACATCTGTAAAACCCGTAAAAACTGAAGTTAATTTGCCATCCCTATCTTTTTCCATCGCATAAATCGGTTCGGGTACTGTTTCGGCATACCAATAAAAATCGCCTGAAACAATATCGCGGGGGCGATAAAAGATAAAACTATCGGCAAAATTACTTTCTATTTCTTCTTTTTTGGGCAAAATAGCCTGTTGAATACGGCTTGCATATCGAATACTATCCGATATTTTGCGGTACGCGCTTTCTATTTGTTCCGTTTTAATTTCAACTTCACGTAGTATAAGTGCTTTTGCAAAAGCCGTAACCGCGTGTTCTTTAAAACGTTCTAACTTTTGCAAATCGGCTTCAGGAACTGTTTTAAAACCGCTGGCATTATCAAAAAAGATGATACCTTCTACACGCTCTTGCGAGCGAATGAGCAGAGCAAGCGAAGACTTAGGGCGATATTCAGCAGGCACAAGGCGTTTGATGTATAAAGCGGGTTGCAAAATATACAAGTCTTCTGCTACTTTTATGCCTACCTCATAATAATTCTTGACATCATCGGGCGGAAAAACTAACTTTGGTGGAAACGAAACTTCGCCATAGCCGATGGAACTACCCAATAAATAGCCATTTTTTTCAGGGTGAAACAACAAAAATATAGCGGCATTGGCTTGTGGAAACAAAGAGATGCCTTGCTCAAGCAAGGTCTTAAGTACATTTTCAAATTTAACTTCCTGATTGATAACCCGCACAATGTTATCAATCGTTTTCAATTCATCTGCTTGGCGTGTAATTTCACGATACTGTTCGCGAATAGTGGCAGTACTACTAATTATCCCATTTTGGAGTGCTATTTGGCGTTTTTCAAGGGCGTAAATCCGTGCAGCATAAGCAATATATGCTATGAAAATAATCATGGCAAAACTAAATATCCAAAATAACCACGTTTGATAATAGTAAGGACGCAAATAAAATTCAAATGTTACGCCTGTTTCGTTCCATAACCCATCGTTATTAGTAGCTTGTACAATGAACTTATATTCGCCTGGAGGCAAGTTCGTATAATACGCGCTATGCTTGTTTTTGTCTATAATCCATTCTTCTTTATAACCTGCCCCAATGAGTTTATAGCGGTATTGGTTGCGTGTAGGGGCAAGAAAACTCAACGCAGTAAAATCTATTTCGAACTTGCTTGTCCCTGCTTTGAGGTTAATAGGTTCTTTTACATTGTATTCTATATTGTCTGCTTTAAATCCTTTGATGACAACATTTGGTTTTTTAATATTAGTGCGTATAAAAGATGGGTTAATAATAGCTACTCCCGATGTTGTAGGATACCAAAGATAACCAAGTTTATCGCGCATAACTGCAGGTTGGGTAGAAGCAGCGCAATCAGAGCTTTTCATACCATCTTCTTCTTGGTAAAAAGTACAAACAATTTTTTCTTTGTTATTTTCATCCAAGGTTTTTGCTAACTTTTTATCTAAGAATGTTTGCAAGGCTGTTTTCATCGTCCAAAACACGCCACTATTGCAACTAAACCACATTCTCCCCAATTCATCTTCGGTAATACTATGAATAGCTTCATTTGAAAGTCCTTCTCTTGCCTGAATACTTACAAATTTACCGTTTTTATATCGGCTGAGTCCGTTTTTTGTACCTACCCAAATCGAACCTTCTTTGTCTTCATATAAACAGAAGATTAAATCATTGGCGAGTCCATTTTTAAGACTGAAGGCTTCTATTTTTT
The DNA here is from genome assembly GCA_043748375.1 of Cytophagales bacterium. Classification (GTDB taxonomy): domain Bacteria; phylum Bacteroidota; class Bacteroidia; order Cytophagales; family Microscillaceae; genus RDXI01. The sequence goes on along the minus strand of JAYTNK010000621.1, from coordinate 3,754 downwards.
CGGAGGGTTTCAGGCAGTTCAGTCCATAACCATCAGTACCTACCCAAATATTGCCTTTTTGGTCTTGCAAAATACAAACGATGGAATTATCCGAAAGCCCATCTAATTTGGTATAAGTATGAAACTTGCCTGCTCTGAATCGGCTCAAGCCATTTTTAGTGCCTATCCAAATATCGCCATTTCGAGTTTCGACAACTGAACGGCAGACACTATGCGCCAATCCTTCGGCTACACCATATTTAATGATGGGAGGTTTGGTAGAATTTTCGCTTAACACAATTTTATTAACTCCTCCTCCATACGTGGCAAGCCAAATATCGCCTTTTTTATCTTGTAAAATAGAGCGTACATAGTTGCTTGAAAGCCCATTAGAGGTATTAAAAACCCATTTTTTATCATTATTGAGGTAGCTCACGCCTCCGCTCACTGTTCCTACCCAAACCCCTCCTTCGCGGTCTTGGTAGATACAATTAGCCACATTGTCGCTCAAGCCTTCTGACACGCCTATGTTGGTAAATTTACCATCACGCAGGCGGTTTAACCCACCGCGATTCATACCCAACCATAAACTACCTTCGTGGTCTTCAAATATTTCTGTAATGCTATTGGCGTTTAGTCCTTCTTTAACCGTAAAAGCGTTCATAATAGGGTGCAAATAACCCAAATATTGTTCAATAATACGGTATAATCCACTGCTTTGTGTGCCAATCCAAAGTGTTCCGCGACTGTCTATGAACAGTTTGGTAATGTAGTCATCTAACAAACCATCACCTGTGCGGAAAGTTTCAAAATGCTTGATGGCTTCATTCCAACGCACCAAACCGCTTTGTGTACCGAGCCACAAGTTGCCCAATTCATCTTCTGCGATAGCCGTTATATATTTATTGATTAAAATAACTTTATTGCGGGCATAATCCTCGAACTTGCCTGCCTTGTATTTGGTAAGCCCACGCGAAGTGCCTATCCAAAGTCCGCCATCATCACTATCATGAAAGGCGGTGATTTCTTTCGAGCTTAATCCATCGGCTGTAGTAAAAGTTTTGAACTTGCCTGCCTTATATTGTACTAAACCTTGCTTTGTGGCAAACCACAGCGTTTTATCGGGCGTTTCGTGTATAGCGGTTATAGTATTGGTAGGCAAGCCATCTTTGGTAGTAAAAGTTTTGAACTTGCCTTTGCTATAACAGGTAAGCCCACCGTTATTTGTGCCTATCCACAGGTTTTGCCTGCTGTCCTCATATACTTCCCAAATACCACTTGACTGCAATTCATTGACATTCAGTGTGGTATAAGATTGAAATTCGGAGCCATCAAATCTTGCCAAGCCCTCGTAAGTAGCTATCCATAAGTAGCCTTCTCTGCTCTGTGTAATAGCAAATACGCTGTTTTGAGGCAATCCTTGGTTCTTCTGCCACGTGTCGCACTGAAATTGTGAAATAGCTTTTTGAGGCGACAGCCCAACATAAATTGACTGGGCAAATCCACCACTCCCCAAAAGGCAACACCAGCACAACAGCGCAAAGGGAGCATTTCTCATCATTTTTGAAAGGTATTTTTTGAAAGGTCAAAAATAGTTAAAATTTGAAAAAAATCGCGCAAATCTCTATCCAAATGTGAAAATAAATATACATTTGACCTTATGTTACGCCATCAGTTCCAATAAGCGAGGGTAATCTTGAGTGCCTAATTTATAAAATCCGCCACTTGCCATACTCTTAGTCCAATTTTCTAAAATATTCAGGTGTTTATCCGCTTGTATTGATAGTTGAGAGAGGCGAATAGGCGCACCTATAGCTGTGTAAAAGTTTTCTAAGGTTGTAATAAATTCGCTGCCAGTATGCCCTTTACCCATTACTCTTTCAGCTAAAAAGTCTAATTTTGCAGCTATTTGGGTTTGATGATATTTCATCCATGCGGGGTAGGCAATGGACAATCCTGCGCCATGTGCTATATCAAACAACACGCTCAAGCTATGCTCAAGCGCGTGTACGCCCCAATCACCTCCGTACTTGCCTGCCGTTAGCGAGCCGTTGAGTGCCATAGTCGCGAGCCACATCACTTGTGAACGCGCCTCATAGTTTTCAGGTTCTTGTACTGCTTTTGCACCATATTCCAGCGCAAGCCTAATGATATCAGTAGCCATACAATCGCTCAAAGGCGAAAACGTAGGTTCAAAATATTCCTCTAAACAATGTGAAATTAAATCGGCTACTCCATAGGCGGTTTGGGTAGGCGAGACAGAAAACGTATAAGTAGGGTCAAGGAAAGACACTTTTGGGTATAAAAGTGGATGTCCGTACCCGATTTTCAAACCGTTTTCTGTATCTTGAATTACAGTATAAGGGTTCATTTCCGAGCCTGTCGCTGCAAGGGTTAATACCGCAAGAATAGGCAAGGCAGAAGCAGGCTTGCCTGCCTTTTGGCTATAAAAATCCCAAATAGAATGATTGACATGATACCCCATTGCAATGGCTTTTGCCGAATCCAATACAGAGCCACCGCCAACAGCTACAATCATATCTACATTTGCCTCGCGTGCTATTTGCACTGCCCTATCGCAATCTTGATAAATAGGATTGGGGCGTATGCCTTCAAATAAGGTGGCTGAGATGCCCATACCGTCCAATTGTGTTAGTACGAGGGCAAGTAATCCGTTCTTTTTTACTGAGCCTTGTCCTATTAACACAAGCGCACGATTACCATATTTCACAGCTTCTTTGCCGAGTTGGTTTACAACTTCTTTTCCAAAAATAACTTTTGTAGGGTTGTACGAGGTAAAATTTATCATACGCAAATATAGGCTTTTATGTAAGAAAAAGCAAGGTTATGACGTTTTAATTTTTAGAGGTTTAAATCTTTCCTACTAAAATGGCACGTTGTACGTTTATTTTACTATTTTTATTTTTTCACACACTTGGTTTTGCGCAAAAACCTCGCTATACTGACTTCAAACCGAAGTATGAGGAGTGGAACAGCCGTTATATTTTGGATAAGATAACGTACTGGAAAGATCGTACGGTCTTTCATTTTCGATATGCTGCCTACAGCACACGCGGAAGCATGACATTTTATGGCCCTCTGCATCAAGACCGTTGGTGCTTGGTAAATACTGAAAATCCTGACGAACAATTTCCAGAAATAGAACTACGAAAAGTAACACGCGAAAACACTTTGATTTACGGTATTTTTGGCGAAAGCCACATGAGTTTTTCGACTAAGCCTTATGAAATATATACGGTAGAAGTGCATTTTCCTGCCCTGCCGAGCCATATTACAGAAGTGGACTTTTTGGAAGGGGTAGCCAAGCGCAGTTATACAAATCACTTTCACTGCTTCAATGTACGCGTAAAGCCATTCAATGACAATGATTTAGGTACTATAGCTGACATGACAAAACGCGTCGATATGTTTGAAATCCGCACACTCGGTTGGGCAAAAACGGCTCTTTCGCAACCAAAAATACCTGCTACGGATATAGCTATAGTAACCAAAAAAGAAGTTGACAAACCTGAGAAAAAGCCTGAAGTAAAACCACAACCCAAACCCAAAACAGAGGCACAGGCACAAGGCAAAGATATTTTTGCCTTTTAAATACGCTTCTGTATTTTTTAAGTAATAGGTTGATTTGTCATACTGAACGTAGTGAAGCATCTCGTTGTGAATGGTTGAGCTTTGCTCAAAATGACAAAACCCAAAATATTATCGTTCTTCAAAAATTATTGCGGGAACATTTACCTTGCCTTCAAATTTTTGT
>JAYTNK010000620.1:0-9350 GCA_043748375.1 Cytophagales bacterium | reverse complement strand
TATTGAATCGCTTAGAAAGATGTGTGAAATAATTGCTCCCGTCATATTGAAGAAAAAGCCTGCATAAGCCCATTCTTTCAAAATAGGATACTTTGGAATAAGTATAGCTATTACTCCCAAAATTTTACAAATCCCAAGCATTGTCAGCAAATATACTGGATAACCAAGATGTGTCATCATAGCTACTTCCTGTTCCAGTTTAATTGTCTGCACAATTCCTGTGGAAACCATGCCCAAACAAAGCCAAGCTGTAGCAACCCAATAAATGAACTTATTTCTCTTTGCCATGTTCAATTATTTTTAGATTGTTTAAGGTTTTTTGGAGTTGATTATGTGCCATATTGATACCCTCAGCAAAAGGCAGTTTTAACATATTGTCCCTGTCTGCAACAGACTTATAAACGATATGCATGACGAGCTTACTTGTATTTTCAGTTATTTTTTCAAAACTAAAAAACTCAAGTTGGACAGGGAATGATGTATTTTCCATTTCGAAAGTGCGTGTTATTTTTTCATCAGGCACAAATTCGTGAATTACCCCATTGAAACAATGTTTATTGCCTAATGGATCAGTTGTTTCAAACTGGTAACTCCCATGTTTTTTGGCATCAAGTTTCAATACCTTTGTTCCCATCCATTGTTCCACAATTTCAGGTTCTATATGAGCCTTGAAAAGTAGGTGCAAAGGCAAGTCAAATTCTCTTGTGATGAATATTTCTTGTTTGCCTTCTTCAGCATCAATTTTCGTTTTTTGTTTCATACGGTTTCATTACTTGTTCTAATTTGTTAAATCTATCTTCCCAAATTTTCTGGCATGATTCGATAAAATTGGTAACTTCCTTCATTTTATTGGCGTTGATGTGGTAATAGACCTCTCGACCACGCTGCTCTTGTTCTAACAGCTCACAAACTGTTAGTATTTGCAAATGCTTGGAAACTGTAGGTCTTGCTGTGTCAAAATTAGAAGCTATTGCGCCTGCTGTCATAGATTGCGAAGCAACCAATAAAAGAATTGCTCTTCTTGTTGGGTCTGCAATAGCTTGAAATACATCGCGTCTTAAATTCATATATGTAGCTATTTGACTGCAAATATAAATGTAGCTATTTGACTACGCAAATTTTTTTTGCATATTTTTTGTTTTTTTCGTTATTATTAGGTGTTGATTCACCAAACTTGCAACAAAAAGATAGATTTGATAGAACAAGGCGAAAATGGTCGGTTAGTGGGGCAAAGAACTAAAACAGGAATTAACTTCGCTTAAACAACAAATGCAGAAAATTTTGGCTAAACTTGGGTAGGCGAGTTTCTTACCTACAAAAGCAACTCCAAACCCTCGAAACCAAACACGAAAAACAGGTAGCGAGCCTTGAGAGGCAGTTGGAGGCGTTGCATAAGCTGTTGCAGGCAGGCAAGTAATAAATCTTGCCTTTTTGCGTTATTTAGCTAAAAATTTTAAGTGTATGAATACGCCCTTGCCTGTCTATAGTGCAACAGATTTAATTATTTTCTTTGAAAACTTGCCTACCCAAGAACAACAAAAAGTGACTTCACATATTTATAATAGAGATGTACCACTTTCTGCTAAAGAAGAACTGCGTTTGGGACTGAAAGAAGCACGTCTTTCCCTAAAAGGCAAGCACGAACTACAAGATTTTGATGATTTTTTAGCGGAACTGCGTCATGAACTTGATTAAAAACACTAAAAGTTTCAAAAGAAGTGCGAAACATTTGTTGAAAAAATATCGTTCATTGCTTGATGAATTGGAGCAACTGCGTAATGAATTGCTTGAAAACCCCTATTTGGGAACGCATTTAGGTGATAATATTTACAAAATTCGTTTAGCATCTGCCAGCAAAGGAAAAGGCAAAAGTGGCGGTTTCCGTGTGATTACTATTTGGTAACTCCCAATGAAGAAGATGTTTTGATAATGCTCATCACTATGTACGACAAGTCGGAGCAAGAGGACATCTCAAAAGGGATTCTATTGGAAATCATAACAGAAATCATAGCAGAAGAAAATGAAGCTGAAGAAACATAAAAGCACACTAGGCACACATAGCAAGTTTAGAAAAATACATAACAAGCCTCGAAAAGCAGTTGCAACCTTGCAAACGCTCTTGCAGGTAGGCAAGTAATAAACTTGCCTGCCCTGCTGGAGGATAGAAGGTGGTAATAATTGAAAAATATAATTTTTCTTGAAAATATTTGACTATTTGCAAGAATACTTGTAACTTTGCGGTCTTGTTTGCAAAAGCACAAAATTTAAACGTACCTTTGCAGGAATTTAAAAAACCACAATCATTTTACCCCAAAGAAGCAATGAGCAATAAGACTGGTGTAATCTTACTAACACTTATCCTCACCTTACTTTCGGCGTACTACCTACATTTCACTTTCGTAGCCCGCAGCATTGACAGTAGCATTACTGAAAAAGCCAAAGACAAAAAAGGCAATGTAGATTTTGCAAAACGCCAAGCCATGTATGACTCTCTCTGGATAGAGAAAGTATGGTTCGGCTATACCTACAAACAAATCAAAGAGAAAGAGCTTGCGCTCGGACTCGATTTGCAAGGTGGTATGCAAGTAACGCTGGAGATTTCGCCACTCGAAATCATCAAAGTAATGTCTGGTAATAGTACAGATGACAAACTAACCGCCGCCCTTCAACAAGCGCGTGACAAACAAGCCAATAGCAGTAGAAATTTTGTAGATTTATTTTACGAATCATATAAAGCTATTGCAGGTGCAAAACCTCTTAACCAGCTATTTGTCAATAGCGTTACCCGCGACAAATTTCGCGCTGATGCCTCTGATAGCCAAATTATAAGCGTCATCAAAAAAGAACTTGATGATGCCATTGATCGCTCTTATGACATCTTGAAAGCGCGTATTGATAAATTTGGGGTGGCAAACCCTGAAATTAAGCGTGTAGCAGGCACAAGTCGTATTACTATAGAGCTACCTGGTGTAGATAACCCAGCAAGGGCGCGCAAGCTTATCTCAGGCACTGCCCGCTTAGAGTTTTGGGAAGTAGCCAAAGATGAAGTGCAAGCTCCATTCGCCAAATTTACAGAGTATCTTGCTAAATTAGAAGAGAAAGAGAAAGGTAAAGAAGGCAAAGCTACCGACAAAAAAACTGGGGGTTCTGACCTATCTGTTGAAACAACAGATACCATTACTACTAAAAAAGATACTTTGAAAAAACAACCTGACCTTAAAAAGCCTGACAGCTTGAAAGAACCAAAGGTTGATACCCAAAAGAAAAAACCAACACCCAAAACAGATACTACCAAAAAAGCCACCAGCAAATATGCTAACTTATTTGGTATCAATGGTGGAGGAAATTTAACAGCTCTTTCTCGCGATACTGCCAAAATCAATAAATTGATGGCAGATTCAAAAGCCTTCCCCTCCAATATTCAATTAGCGTGGGGCGCAAAGCCAGATGAAGGACAGCGAATGGAATTGTATTTCTTGAAAAAAAGTGCAAGAGGTCGCCCTATTCTTGAAGGTGATGTGGTGCAAGATGCCCGCGTGGACTTTGAACAAGGTTCGGCTGACCGAAGTATCAGTATGCGCATGAACAGTGATGGCGCAAGAAGATGGCGCAAAATCACCCGCGAAAATGTCCAAAAACAAATCGCTATCGTGATGGATAACGCTGTTTATTCTGCCCCTACTGTACAAGGTGAAATACCTACAGGCAACTCGAACATTTCGGGTAGCTTTACAGCAGAAGAAGCAAGCGATTTAGCGAATATTCTTAAATCAGGTAAAATGCCTGCCCCTACGCGTATCGTGGAAGAGGCAGTAGTAGGACCTTCGTTAGGAGCTGAATCGGTACAACAAGGCTTGCTATCTACGATTTTTGGTATTTTGGTCGTGTTTTTATTTATGACTATATACTATAGCTTGTCAGGTACATTTGCCAACATAGCCATGTTTATCAACTTGTTCTTCACTATGGGCATTTTGGCGCAACTAAGCTCTGTGCTTACGCTTTCGGGTATTGCGGGTATCGTGCTTTCGGTGGGTATGTCGGTTGATGCAAACGTACTGATATATGAACGGATACGCGAAGAAGTTCGCGAAGGCGTTGCGCTGAAAGAAGCTGTAAGAATAGGCTTTATAAAAGCATTTAGTTCTATTTTAGACTCAAACGTTACCACGTTCTTAGTGGGTTTAATACTGTTCTTGTTTGGTTCAGGGGCTGTATTAGGCTTTGCGACTACACTTATGATAGGTATTGCCTCTTCCATGTTTACGGCTGTATTTATTACACGTCTTATTGTAGAATGGTGGATAGGCAGCGGCAAACGCAACCTTACTTTTAACTCTATCTTCTTCAATAACTCTTTTGGACGTACCAACTTCGACTTTGTGGGTATGCGCATAAAAGCCTATATGTTCTCTATAACTATTGTAGTTTTAGGATTAGGGTTGATGATATCGCAAGGCGGCTTTACGTTAGGCGTGGATTTCAAAGGTGGACGCTCTTATATTGTAGCTTTTACAGAAACTATTCCTGCGAATGAAGTACGCGCTGAAGTGTCTAAAGAATTTAAAACGGGCATTGAAGTAAAAACTTACGGCAAAAGTAATCAATTGAAAATCACAACCACCTACAAAACGAATGATGGAAGTGAGGAAGCAGACAAAGAAGTACGCAAAAAATTAGATGCCAGCCTTGTAAAATTTGCAAGTAAGAAGCCTGAAATTGTAAGTAGTTCAAAGGTAGAATCTACCATAGCGACTGATATTTTATATAAGTCAAGTCTTGCTGTTATATTATCGTTGATAGTGATGGCTATATATATATTGGTACGTTTCCAAAACTGGCGTTACAGCCTTGCAGCTATGATTTCGTTGTTTCACAACGTAGTGATTGTGTTGGCGTTCATTGCTATTATGCAAATTGCAGGTGTCACATTTGAGATAGACCAAGTATTAATTGCCGCGTTACTAACGGTAGTCGGCTACTCTATCAATGATACGGTGGTTGTATTTGACCGTATTCGAGAGTTTTCGGGAGATATCAATCGCGGAGATTTTGGTACCCAACTGAATTTGGCTATCAATGATACCTTGAGTCGTACGATTGTTACAGGTACAACTACTATTTTGAATGTAGTTATCTTGCTTACTTTTGCAGGTGCGGCGTTAAGTGGCTTCTCTTTCTCTCTTTTGATAGGGATAGTATTTGGTACTTATTCTTCTATTTTTGTGGCTTCGCCTATTGTACTTGACCTTGTGGGTCGCAAAAATGCGAAACAAACTGTCAAAGAACCTGAAGTATTAGTGAAGTAAATAATGTATGTTTAATAAAAAAGCACTTGCCTACGTAGGCAAGTGCTTTTTCAATGCCTTTCACTTATAAACACCCTTGCCTGCGTAGGCAAGTGCTTTTTAATGTCCTTTTATAGGCACTAAATTTGCAGGTTTTTTGTTATATGAATAATTTAGCCTAAAATACGTTTTATGAATATGCTTGATCCCATCAACTTACCTGAAGAAGGCACTATTGACTGGCTTTTAAGTAAATGCTGGGAAATAAGACTTGGCGATGCCAAATTAGCCTTAGAGTATGCGGAAGAAGCCTTGTGGCGATCTGAGCAAACGAATGATGTATTAAATATGGGCAGGAGCATGACTTTCATAGCTTTTTTTTCTTTTAGTCAAAATCAAATAAGTGAGGCAATACTTTTAACAGACAGAGCATTGAGCCTTTTTGATTCTGTAGAAAACGAATATGAGAAAAGTATTGTCTATGTCTTGCGCGGAGGTTGTTATTTACAAATTGGCGACTATGATAGAGGTTTTGAAGATATACTCAAAGGACTTGAATATGGAAACAAATACAATCATCTGCAAGCACTTGCAATAGGTAAGTATTTTTTGGGCAACCATTACTTAGAAACTCATAATTATAAACTCGCTACTCAATACTATGAGGAAACACTTGCTACATTTATTAAAATGGAAGACAAGTCGGGTATTGCTACTACTATAGCAGGTTTAGGCAATATTGCCTCCCATATAGGCGAAAAAGAAAAAGCATTGAAATATCATTATGAGAGTTTACACCTAAGCAAAGAAATCAATAACCCACAAGTAGAAGCCCGCAATTTACACGATTTGGGCGTAATATATGAAAGCTTGGGGCAATATGACAAAGCCATAACTTATGTCAAGGAAAGTCTTGTTATTCGAAAAGATAAAAATATTTTACAAGGTGTTATCTCATGCCATATAAGTATTGGGTCTATTTATGCTGCGAAGCAATGGTTTGACCTTGCTATTGAAGAGCTACAAATAAGCATACAGGTTGCCTTGAGCATTAGTGCGAACCCTAAGCTTGTAAAAGCATACAAAATGCTCTCAGAATTATACAAGAAAAATCAACAACCGTGGGAAGCACTTGAGGCATTAGAAAAGTCTATTGAACTTAAGGGGTGGGTAGTGGGCGATGAAAGTAATGCTAAATTGAAAGCCATTCAAGCCTTGAACCAATCGGAGCAGGATAAACAAGAAACAGTTTTGCAAAAGCAATACAATGCAAAATTACAAATAGCTTATGACAAAATAGAATCGCAAAATCAGCATATTATTGACAGTATTAAATATGCAAGACGCATACAGGAAGCTTTATTGCCTCCTGAAAGCGAACTAAAACAGTATGCGGAATACGCTTTTGTTTTTTATCGCCCCAAAGATATTGTGAGTGGTGATTTTTATTGGTTTTCTATGTACCAAGAGCAAATAATTTTGGCTTGTGTTGATTGTACAGGGCATGGAGTGCCAGGTGCTTTTATGGTCGTGATGGGCATTTCTTTATTGGAAGAGATTGTAAATGAACAACATATCACAGAACCCATCGAAATCTTAATACGCCTCGATCAAAAAGTACGGCAAGCCCTCAAACAAGACCAAATCGAGGGGAGCAATAATCAAGATGGCATGGATTTATCCATCGTACGCTTTTGTACAAACAAAAGCAAAATTTCTTTTGCAGGCGCACGAAGTTCGCTCTATTATGTACGAGCGGACGAGATAACTGAAGTTAAAAGTTCCATTTATCCTATAGGTAGTTCGCAATACACAGGCAAAAAAGAATATGAACAATTTGAACTTGATTTTTTACCGAACGATGTATTCTATATGGCTACTGACGGCTTTTGCGACCAATTCGGAGGCGAAGACAATAAAAAATATAACAAGCCGCGCTTTCGGCAGTTGCTAAAAACTATGAGTCATTTGCCTATGCAAGAGCAATATAATTATTTGGGCGAAGTACTTCAAACTTGGAAAAAGCATTATACCCAAACTGATGACATATTGGTAATGGGTTTTAAGACTTTGTTAAAAAATGAGCGTTAGACTTAGACTAAAATTGGTGGATTTCCTTTTTGAGTAGCAGAAGCTACTTGCAAAAGGCAAAATAGCTAATTTACAAAATTGTAGAAAAGACGAGATGCAAGGATTTAAAAAATCACACAATAAATATATTAAATTAAATTTTATATTTTTATAAATATATAAAAAATAATTATTAGTATTTTTGCACTTAAAAATCACAAATTACAAACCTCAATCTCTATTAACGCGCTTTTATTGTAAAAAACGCTTACTTTTGCAAAATACTTTTAATATTTACAGTAAAGTTGCTATGACACAGAACGAAGAAGTAGGCATTATGGGTTATGTGCGTATTGCTATTCCCCTATTGCTTGGTGTAATATTAGTAGTGTTCTTGTTTATACCAAGTGCGTTTGAAGCCGCCACAACTACACTAAAAAGCGTTTTACCCAAAAAGAATACATCTCCCGAAATGGGTATGTTTACGTGGGAAGAGCTCGGACAAAGCAAAGCGTTCAAATCATTGCATGAAGCACTCAAAAACACAGATGAGGTGCGTGTCTTGGATATGCGTGAGCAACAAATAATTGAAGTCCCTGCGGAAATAGCTAAACTCAAGAAACTACAACTCCTTGAATTGCAAAATAATAAGATAGAATATATTGCTAAAGAATTTGGAGAACTACCTTTTTTACAATACTTGTACTTAAGTAAAAATCTCATCACGAGCTTGCCTCCCGAAATTGGGCAAATGAAATACCTCAAACGCTTAGAATTAAGTGGAAATCGCATCCGCCTTTTGCCTGACGAGATTAGTAATCTTAGGCATTTGGAAGTATTGGATTTGCGCAATAATCAACTGCTCTCTATCAATCCAAAATTGAGCGAGAATTATAACTTGCAAATTTTATATTTGCGCGGAAACCGCCTTACCAAAATCCCACAAGAGTTGTCGCGTATGGACAGCCTACGGCATATAGACCTCAGCAATAACAAAAACCTAAATCTTAGAGAAACTTTTTTGATATTAGCAAAAATGCCCAATATCCAAAACTTAGACCTAAGCGACATGGCGATACAAATTATACCCAAGGAAATTGCAGAATTAAGAAAATTAAAACGGCTTATTTTGCGTGGAAACAAACTTAGCCGAGCAGAAAGACAAAACGCACAAAATTTCTTACCTAATACTACTATAGAATTTTAATAAAACTCCAAAATATGCCTATCGATATAGCTCAAGTCGAAATCATTGAAGAATTTGCTTTATTTGATGATTGGGAAGATAAATATGCTTATCTCATTGAATTGGGCAAGCTACTCCCTACTATGCCTGACGAACACAAAACAGATGAGCAAAAAGTAAAAGGCTGTCAGTCAAATGTTTGGCTATATCCAACCTTTCAAGAACACAAGTTGTTTTTTGAAGCTGATAGCGATGCTCTGATTGTAAAAGGATTGGTTAGCCTTCTCGTTCGAATGCTTTCTGGACAGCCGCCCGAAGATATTGCCACAGCAAGTTTATACGTTTTTGAAAAAATTGGTATGAACCAACACCTTTCTATGACACGTGCAAACGGACTTGCTTCCATGATTAATCAACTGCGTATGTATGCTGTAGAGTATGCGAAGTAATAAATCTATGGCTAATTTATGCTTGCCTACGTAGGCAAGTTTTTAGCTCAATGCATTTTTTGTGGAAGTCTGTGTTTTTAAAGGCCTGTGGCTATACCCTTACCCTCACAAAAATAAAAATTAAATGGTTCTTAGAAAGTTAGCTGGGAATTAGTTTTCAGATAGTCAAAAATGCTACACGTTGTTGTGGTTTTTTGAGAAAAATAAGCGATAACTACTTGTTTTTCGATACCTATAATTTTATATTAATAGCCTCCCTAATATCTTTCGAAGAACCGCAATATTAGACTTCTTGCGAAAGTGTTTTTTAGAAGCCTCACACCCTGCCCTCTCTCCATTTTGAGAGAGGGAAAAGGT
>JAYTNK010000619.1:0-6855 GCA_043748375.1 Cytophagales bacterium | reverse complement strand
CATAACCTTGTTTATAGGTATATGCTTGATTATCAAATATTTTATATTGTTGTTTTTTTTTTGTGAGATGATTATACCAAAGTCTAAAATCTTCCACAATACTTTGGCTATTTAATACACCTAATTTATATTTTTTATATATTTTTTCAACTTTTAATACAATATCACTCATTTTATTATTTATATTTAATGATTTTTATTTGCCCGATATTTTTTCCTTCAGTCAAATGAACAATATACATACCTGCAGGCAGATGTGCTACTGTGATACTATTTTTCCTAAGATTTACAGTCCTTTCCAATACTATCTTGCCTGCCATATCTGTAAGCCTACAAAAAGCATTATTTGAAGGTGTAATAGGGAATTCTATGAATAGAAAATCGTGTGCAGGATTAGGATATATACTAAATTTATAGATAGGTGCTAACGGTTCATTGGCAGTAGTCTGCTCTACAATAACAGTACGTGTGGCAATTTTACCACAACCATTGGCATTATTTGCTTGAAAGTTTATCACATACACGCCCTCTTGCTTGAATATGTGGGTGGGAGAGGTAGCAGTACTGACTTCACCATTACCAAAATCCCAAGCATAACTCGATGCACCTGTAGTAAGATTGGTGAAATTAACCGTAAGGGGTGCAGAACCAGCCAATACAGAGGCATTGAAATCGCTGTTCAAACTTTCCTTCACATTGATTATTTTAGATACTTCAGCTGAACAACCTAAAGAATTGCGCACCCTAAGTTTAACGGTATAATTACCAGTCGTTGTATAAGTAAAGTTGGGTTGAGCAAGCGTAGAATTAGCCATAACATTAGTACCATCCACATTCAAAAAAGTCCATTGCCAACCCGTAATAACCCCTATACTCCCTGTAGGCAAGGTACTATTATCTAAAAATTTTGTAGGAACACCTACGCAAGCATTCGAAAAATTAAAGTTAGCTGTAGGCGAGTTGGTAGGTAAAAGCGAAATTTGTTTAGACACACTACTCGAACAACCCGTTTCGTCTGTTACCGTAAGGGTTATGGTAAAACTTCCGTTGGTAGCATAGGTTTTGGAATAAGTAGTAGCGGTATAAGGTGAGGCTACCCATCTACTTCCATCTCCAAATAACCATACCCTATTTCGAATTTCACCACCTAAACTTTTGTCTGAAGCAGGCAAGTCACTTAAATCTTGAATCTCTACGGTTTTGTTGGCACAATCAATATTTTTAATGATAAAATCTGCTTTGGGGCGTGAACTGATGCGAATACTTTTCACCACTTCGTTTGTACAACCACTTAAATTATTTACCTTTAGTTTTATATCATATCGTCCCGCTTGTGTATATAGGTGGTTGGGTTGCTTTTGATTTGACGTTTGCCCATCACCAAATGTCCACTCCCAACTTTGTAAATTAGATTCTGCCCCGCGGCTAAGGTTATTAAACACAATGGGTGCGCCTAAACATTGCCCGTCATAACTAAACTCACCAATAATAGCTTGTTTAATCAAAATATTATCTCCATAATGATACAATGAAAAACCATCATTATCCGAAACGGTTAGTCCAATTTGTTGGACTCCTGCCTCTAAAAAAATAGCTGATGGATTAATCATAGTAGAAACTGAAGGTATTACATTACATAAATTAGGAAATTTAAGTTTTACAAGTTGGTTTTCTAGATTTAGCTCATTTCTGCGGTTGATAGCAAAATAACTATAAGAAGAGCCGTCTTTAACCATTTGCCCATGAACAGAAGGGCGATTAATTAGTTGGAGTTTTCCTAAAATACCTAAATTTCCAAAAGCAGTAGCAGTAGCAGGGGTATTGTTCAAACTATTCCCAAAACTTACTCGGAAAAATTCGCCCGTATCAACTAACCCAAATAGGTAGTAATTTTCACCTTCTCGAACTACATCTAAACTGTATAATTGTTTGTTGGGTATATAAGTAGGAAAAGCGATAGCAGTTGGTGTATTTACAATACTATTCCCAAAATTGAAGCGTGTGATATTATTAACAGGGTCAAGTGTGCCAGCCATATAACAATATAAGTTGCCACTATCCCAAATAAAATCAACTTTGCCATGATGAAAAGCATTGCCATAACTTAAATTGGTAGCAAAAGTATATAATTCTACAGGAGTATTACTAAAATCTACACCAAAATCTACTATGGTGATAGCTTTAAAATTGCCAGGTTGTGCAGTATGAGCAATGGCAATATACAGCTTGCCATCCTCTTTGTGTACATCTAACCCCTCAGGATTGGCGGTAGAGGTAGGATAGGCAATACCTGTTGGAGTGTCATTATTTAGAGTAGCACCAAAACTAATAACAACAAGCTCATTTGGGCCATTAATATTAGCTATAACCGCATACCAATTAGTATTATGTTTGACAACTTTAATCGCTCTCGGTTGATTCAAAACATTATTGGGATTACCTATATTCTTATAAATCGGCACATTGTCTAAGCTATTACCAAAATCTACCCGTACTAAGGCAAAATTTATACCCATTCCTCTATTTGTAATAAACCCATACCAGTTCCCATTGTCAAATACAATATCCATACCTTCAGGGCGTTGAACTCCTGTGCCAATAATATTATCAGCATCTATAGTAGAAGAAACCAAACTACCCTTTGGCGTAAGCAACAAATCACCTGTGCAAAAATCCCAATCGTATTGTGCCGTGCCTGTTATGGCAGGCAAGGGGCTATTGAACTGAACAAGCTGTCCAGGACAAGCCTCGTTCACAGTAGTTAGGTCTTGTGCATGTAGGCAGGCAAGACTCGCTACATATACATAAACGACAAGCAATAACTTTTTCATAGCATTTGGAGTTCAATGGAACAAAGATAGCGAAACAAATAGAAAATCCAAAAGTATTTATCAAAAAACGCTTTTTTTGCCTATTTTTGACTTTTCAAACGCCCATAAATATGCTACACACCCAAATCCGCTACCTGCTCTACAAAGAATTTATACTAGAATGGCGAGAACGATATGCCCTCAACGGCATTCTGCTCTATGTTATTAGTACTGTTATGGTATGTTATTTGAGCTTTAGTGTGCGGCAATCCGCTCTCAGTCCGCCCGCTTGGAACGCGCTATTTTGGATAATACTCCTCTTTGCGGCTACCAATGCGGTAGCCAAAAGTTTTCAACAAGAACGACATGGCAGACTGTTGTATTATTATACGTTAGCAAGCCCTGAAGCCATCATTTTATCAAAAATAATTTACAACACCTTGCTTTTAAGTTTTATATCCTTGATGACAATAGGCGTTTACAGCTTACTGCTGGGAAACCCCATGCAAGATATAGGACTGTTTTTGATAGCCTTGCTACTGGGAAGCGCGGGTTTAGCGGGTACACTTACACTCATGGCAGGCATTGCCTCCAAAGTAGAAAATGGTGCAACCCTCATGGCAGTTTTGAGTTTTCCTATTATATTGCCGTTGTTGCTTATGCTTATCAAACTATCTCGAAATGCGCTTGAAGGCTTAGACCGTGTGTCAAGTTATGATGAATTGATGGTCTTGAGTGCCTTAAATGTTATGGTTATGGCACTTTCCTACCTGCTATTCCCGTACTTGTGGCGCAGTTAGGTATATGTTTTTAGATAAATCAAAAGAACTTTTAAATAGCATAACAAGTTTTTCATAAATTCGCCGTTTGTTTTGTGTGGTATCATGTATCTATGTATTTTTTAATAAGCTAACTTGCCTACCCTATATTTAGATTTATAACCTTAAACTACACCGTAAAAAATATGAAACGGAACGCTTTTTTTCTTTGTATATGGCTCTCTCTGTGCGCTTCGCCTTTTAACCTACACGCTCAAAAAACTACTTGGGCGGTAGTAATGACCGAAAAAACAGCCATCAGCGACCAAGTTTGGAACACCCGCGTGTATTTTCCTAAACAAGAAATCCAAAACTATTGGGACACAGGTTACAAAATAACCAGCCTTACCTACGCCAATAACCTTTGGGCAGTAGTGATGTCGGCAGGCGTTTCTTGGGGAAAACAAACATGGGTTACACGCAAAGATTTTCCTTCCGAGTACATCAGTGAAAAGTGGGGACAAGGCTACGACATCACACACCTCTGCTACGGCAACGGCGTTTGGGCGGTTATCATGTCGGAAAATACAGGCTACGAAGACCAAATTTGGCGTACAACCGCCGAATTTCCTACCAAAGAAATTGAAGAATTTGGAGAAAAAGGGTATTATGTTACAAGCCTTGACCACGGAAATGGCTTGTGGGCTTTGGTAATGGGAAAAGGCGTGCAATGCGATGACCAACGTTATCATCTCTCCGAAGAATTTCCAAAAGACGAAATTAACCAACTTTGGAACGAAGGCTATAGCATTAGCAATCTTACGTATGGCGAGGGCAACTGGGGCTTGGTAATGAGCAAAGGCACAGGCTGGGGCAAGCAAATGTGGCGCGTAGACCCTGATTTTCCCGAACCCGTTATAAACGACTATTGGAGCAAAGCCTATTATATCACAGGTATTTATCATGGCGCAGAAACAGGCGGCACCACACCAAACACTCCCGTAACCTACAAACCCGCCGAACTTAGCTGGAACATCCCCTATCAAAATAACACCAAAGTAAGTAAAGCAGACTACAGCATTAAAGCATGTGTAAAAACAGAAACTGAACTAAGTAAGGTAAAAGTAATGCTAAATGGTGCAGAAGCAACCCTTTCTGACGCAGGCAGGGGCTTTGAAGTAGTACCCGATAATGGTTGCGACCAAGCCATTGAACGCAAAATAAAACTTAATAACGGTTCAAATACTATTCAAATTATAATAACAAATAAAGGAGGCGAAACCAAAAGCGAAACACGTACCGTTATTTTTGAACAAAAAGTAGCACCACCCATCAACCAACCAAATAATCCTGTTATCAACACACCCGTAGCAGGTGAGAAACGCCTCGCCCTCGTGATAGGCAATTCTACTTACCTAACTAACCCACTCAAAAACCCTGTAAATGATGCTAAATCTATGGAAATAGCGTTGAAAGAATTGGGCTTTGAGGTCATAAAAGCAGAAAATGCCAACCTCGCCAACATGAAAAAAGCCATAGACGAATACGGGCAAAAACTAAAAGCAGGCAAATACGATATCAGTCTATTTTTCTATGCAGGGCATGGCTTGCAAGTAAAAGGCAATAACTACCTCGTACCCGTAGATGCTCAGATTAAAGAAGAAAACGAAATAGAATATGATTGTTTAGATGCGGGGCGTATCCTTGCCAAAATGGAAAGCGCAGGTAGTCGCGTAAATATTGTTATTCTTGATGCTTGCCGCGACAATCCTTTTGAACGTAGTTGGTCTCGCTCTACCAAAGGCGGTGGATTGGCTACTATGGACGCACCTATTGGCTCTATTGTTTGCTATGCTACTTCGCCTGGTAAAACTGCTTCTGATGGAGATGGTGTAAACGGGCTTTATACCCAAGAACTACTTGTTAATCTAAAAATACCTGGGCTTTCGCTGGAAGACGTATTCAAAAAAGTACGCATAGGTGTAATGAATAAGTCAAACAGAGCGCAAATCCCTTGGGAAACATCCTCATTAACAGGCGACTTCTTCTTTAAGAAAAAATAAGCAAACAAGTCTAAATAAAAGCACCTTGCCTACGTAGGCAAGGTGCTTTTATAAGACTTAGAGTATGTTGTGGATTTTTATTTAATTATAAATAATTGATAGTCAGTCTATTGTAAAAAATAAATAATTTTGGTAAGGCTTTAATTTGCATAGTTGAGGTAACAAAATAAAACGAGCTTAACGGCTCAATTCTCATCAGTACTTAAAAATTTATGGTTCTTCGAAAGTTATTACGGGATAGCCACGCTGTAAGCGTCTGTTATATACTTTAGCACCCCACAAAAGCCTGAAAAACAGATGCTTACAGCATGACTGCTCATATATTTTGGTAGCTTCCGCTATAACTTTCTAAGAACCAAAATTTATAAGTGTTTTATTATCGAGCACTTTATAGCAGCGTTTCAATTCCTCAGTGGTTCGATTAAAAGAATACAATCTGAATATGCTACAGCTTTAGCCCAATAGTTTCAATTCCTCAGTGGTTCGATTAAAAGCCCACGCTGGTAGGCAAGGGCAAAAGCCCGATATTAGTTTCAATTCCTCAGTGGTTCGATTAAAAGGGGGCAAGCCTTGCAGATGCAGACCTCGAAGGGGCGTTTCAATTCCTCAGTGGTTCGATTAAAAGCACTAGTTTTCTTACACCATCATTTTTAGTTTTTAGGTTTCAATTCCTCAGTGGTTCGATTAAAAGCAGATACACGAACCAAAAAATACTCGACGAAGCCTGTTTCAATTCCTCAGTGGTTCGATTAAAAGATTTTTAAGCCACGCAGGTAATAAATATTGGAATAAGTTTCAATTCCTCAGTGGTTCGATTAAAAGGTATTCGGTGCGTAATAACGAGAGGGCAAAGGCGCGGTTTCAATTCCTCAGTGGTTCGATTAAAAGAAAATTTAGAGGTAGCAGTTCTTTTTTGTATGAAAAGTTTCAATTCCTCAGTGGTTCGATTAAAAGTTGCTGCAAATTTTGTTTCGCGAATTGATTGTAGGCGTTTCAATTCCTCAGTGGTTCGATTAAAAGTTCCCCAAACTTTGCAAAGTGCTGTAAACTCAAAAAGGTTTCAATTCCTCAGTGGTTCGATTAAAAGGTTTGCCACGATAAACGGTAGGAATACCCGCTTCAGGGTTTCAATTCCTCAGTGGTTCGATTAAAAGATTTAGCGTCCTCTTCGGCTGTCCATTTTCTATGGTGTTTCAATTCCTCAGTGGTTCGATTAAAAGTCCG
>JAYTNK010000618.1:0-5942 GCA_043748375.1 Cytophagales bacterium | reverse complement strand
ACCACCAAAAACCAATTTGACGAGGCGTTACAAGATTATAACAAGGCTATTTTATTAAAACCAGACACCTCCAGTTTGTATAGCAGTCGTGGCTCATTACATTATCGTTTGAAAAGTTATGAGAAAGCTCTTGCTGACTTTGAGGAGGCTATCAAACGCAACACAAAAGATAAAGAAGCATTTTTTAATCGGGCAAGTATTCGCTACGAAGAAGGCAATTTTAAGGCTGCTATACGTGATTTTCAGCGATGTCTGCAACTTGATGCCAACTTTCCGCGTACTTATTACGCGCTGGGGTTAGCGCAAATATATGCAGAGGACAAAGAAGGCGGTTGTCTAAACCTTGCCCAAGCCAAGAAAATGAATGTCAAGGAAGCACAAAATGCCATAGAAAAATTTTGTAAATAGTTCTCAATATGCAAATCCATATCAAACGCCTCAATGACGCGTATTTAATGCAAGCCCAAAATGAGGCAGGAGCAGTTATTCGTTTGGATACTGCTCCCGAACATGGCGCAACAGAAACCGCCTTTCGCCCTATGCAACTGCTTTTAGCTGGCATAGGAAGCTGTAGCACCATTGACATTATTGATATTATGAAAAAACAACGCCAAGAATTAAAAGGCATTGAAGTAACTATAGATGGCGAACGCGAAAAGGATAAAGTCCCAAGTCTTTTTACCACAATACACCTGCATTATACACTATTAGGCAATATTGACGAAGCCAAAGCCAAAATAGCCATTGACCTATCCCTAGAAAAATATTGCTCTGTCGCCAAAACCTTAGAGAAAACAGCCGTTATCACACACTCTTTCGAGATAAAGGCAATGTAGGGCAACAAAAACAGCCTTCCATGGCATATTTCAATTTTTAGGTGGTAGAATAGGTAACAGTTTTATTAAAGTTATTTGGTTCTTCGAAAGTTATTACGGCATAGCCACGCTGTAAGTGTCTATTATACACTTTAGCACCCCGCAAAAGCCTGAAAAACAGATTCTTACAGCATGACTGCTCCTATATTTTGGTAGCTTCCGCTATAACTTTCTAAGAACCAGTTATTTATTTAAAAAATATAGGCTAATTTATAACAAGGTTTGTGCTTCTATACTGCCGTAGGCAAACAAAGCACGCTAAAACCGCTAGAAAATTACAGTTTTTTCACAACAAAATAGCTTGCCTACCAAAACCCAATACAAAAAGCATACGTATTGTTTTTAGTACGGTTTTTACTCGGTATTATTTTGCTTCAAAAAACACAAGTTGCATACTTGCAGTCATTTATAATTTGCACTCAATGGCGTATTAGAAGGCATAAACACTAAATTTCAAATAATAAAACGAGTTGCAAGAGGATTTAGATACACTAAAAATTTTATGAAAATGATAAGATTAGCCTTCCTCCGATAATAACCCAAGTAAAACCGCTTAACACTATTAAAAAGCTGTTTTTGCAAAGAAACCTTTTTAAACATATCTTTGCATTTTATTACTTTCCTATAGGTTTCTATGCAAAAAATTTTAAATATTATTATCCATCCGCTTTGCGTATTTGGTATATATGCTTTAGTGGCTATTTTCATAGCCTTGCAAGCCTATAATGCCAAAGAGATTAATAATTTCATTATTTTTCAACATTCGGTTTTTCATTTTTTTGAACATCAAAACCCTTACCTTTTATACCCTGCCAAGTATCACGACCTGTTTTTATATAACCCAAGTTTTTGTATTTTTTTCCTTCCTTTTGCTTATCTGCCCTTGCCTGCTGGCGTTGTCTTGTGGGTAGTTTGCACGGCTTTGGTATATGTGTGGGCGATTTGGACGTTGCCTATTTCAAACTATACAAAGGCTTTTGTGGCGTATCTTGTATTGCCCGATGTTATTACCTCTTTGCAATACCTTCAAACAAATACATTATTGGCAGGCTTTATTTTGCTTTCATTTTCTATGTTAGAGCGTGAGCGTTATTTTAAAGCGAGTATTTTTCCACCTTTGGGTTTCTTTATCAAGGGTTATGGAGGGGTTTCAGGCGTATTTTTTTTATTGAAAAAGCCTACACTCACCACTTTTGTTTATTTAGGTATTTGGGGCGTTTTATTAGGGTGTCTGCCTTTGTTGTTCTACTCTTTCGCAGACTTTACAAAAATCTATATGCAATGGTTTAGTTCGCTAAGTGAGGATTACAAAGTGAATACTGGTATGTCTGTTATGGGCTTAGTGCGTGCAACAGTGTATGCAGAAGCATCTATTGTAGGCGTACAGTTGGTAGGCGTGGCTTGTTTCGCTGTTAGTTTGCTCGTGTTGCTTTTCACACAAGGCTATGAGCGTGTAAAGTATAGTTATTTGGGGTACGTCTTGATTTGGGTGGTTATTTTCAATCAGGCTTCCGAGTCGGCTACCATTATTATTGCTTCCACAGGTGGTTTCATGTGGTTTATTGGTACGAAGCGCACCCGTTTTGATATAGCGTTATTCGTACTTTTTATGTTGATGACGGTCTTGGCTTCTTCCGATATTTTGGGGAATGCGTATCGGCAGTTTGTGATTAAATACAGCCTGAAAGTATTGCCTTGCCTACTGATATGGCTTAAAGTGCAGATAGATATTTTGTCTTTGCTTTGGCTTCCTATTCCTAAAAACGAGGATTTTATTCAAAAAACGTGGTAATAGAAGCAGATGCGACTAACAAAAGGAACGCGCTAATTTTGAGGAGTATCTAAATCTTTTAAGATGTTTTGCCAGAAATCATTTTCCCAATCGTCAAAATCGTGACAGCCAAATGGTAAATTATTTCCATTGATTTTGTAGGCTTTTTGTGGGTGCATTTCAAACGCAAAGGCGATGCCTGCTTTGTAAGTGGCGACTTGTAATTTTTTTGGTTGATATAAGTTTATCAATATACTAAAAAAAACATCTTCAGGGATTTTTGCCTCCAAAATACGCCTTATCCATGTGGGATAAGCTTCTACTACGCGCAACATAGCCGATATACGCCTAAGACTAAACCCGCCGTTGCCTACTTGATTATGGGTAGCATAACCCATTTTCATACCTGCGTCTGCGTTTTGTTTGCCTCGTAATGCGTTCAAATACAACCAAGTGCGTATATTTCGGCTTACGCGCCTAAAAACATTACGGTCTTTGTCCAGCCAAGTTGCGCCTATGTAATCGTAGCCTTTTTCGCACCAGTAGGCAAGCTCGTCTTTTAGTACCAACGCATCTAATTGACAAATAAGCATGAATTCATACATGGCAAAGCGTTCATAAAAACCTTTCGACATCAATAGCTCATTATAGCCTGCAATATTTGTAAAGTAGTTTATATCAAAATAAGCAGTTTCGAAGCCTTCCATGTAGCTTGCCTGCAACCCTTCAGGAGCGACTAACACTATAGGATAGTTTTTCAAAACAGTCTTGCACCGTTCTAACGCAATCACTTCTGTTTCTTTCAAATCAGTTTTATAGACAGGAATTACTACAACGACTTGCTTCATTTATTTTTCAAGATTTGTTCGTATAAATTTACATACTTCTTGCCTGCCTGCTCCCAAGTAAAAAGTTGTGCGTGCGTTTGTGCTTTTGAGGCAAAGCCAGCGTCTTGTTTTATAGTTTGCATACCTTCTACAAAAACACGCGCCATATTTGCAGGCTCAAAGTCGTTCCAATAACGCGTTAGCTCGCCTCCTACTTCAGGCAGACTTGTAAGAGCAGAGGCAAAAACAGGCTTGCCGACCGAAAACGCCTCAATGATAGGCATTCCAAAGCCTTCGAGCAGGGACGGAAAAGCAAAGGCAGTACAGTTTTGATAGAGCCAATATTTCGCTTCATCTGAGATTGACCCTGTGAGCAATACGCGGTCTTGCAAGTGATGGGTTTCAATAAGTTGGTTTATTTTTGCCACATATTCAGCGTCATCAGGCTTGCCTGCCAATACCAAGCGCAGGGCAGGCAAGTTGCACATCATCTCCACTAAAGTATGAAAGTTTTTGCGTGGCGTTATTGCTCCCACTGTAAAAATAAACGGCAATCCGTCTTTCAAAAAATCAGGACGTAGAGCATCGGGATAGTGTGCCATAGCCACGCCATTATGCACTACTTCAATATTTTTACCTTTAAGGTCTATGTTTGTGGCAATATCTTGCGCCACAAATTTTGAAATTGCTGTAACGTGGGTGGCAAGGGCTATCTGTTTTTCTATGATTTTAAGTTTTTTGCTGGCTTTTTTAGCGGCATCTTCTTTCAAAAAATTTAAATCATGAATAGTATAAACGATAGGCGATTGGCTACGGAAAGGGAAATAATGGGAGTTTTGCGATAAAATATGCCAAAGGTCAGGGCTTTTTAGGGTGTAAGGCAGATGATTTTTTGCCAATAAGCGTTTGCCTAAGTGCATCTTTTGGGGCGTGTAGGCAAGGTCAGGAAAAAACTCTTGCCTGCTTGGATACAGCAAAAAATTGTAGGCGTATTTTTGGGAATGATTCAGCAAAAGTTCCTTGCCTAAGTATAAAGAGAACTGTCCCAAGCCCGTATAAGGGTACTTGAGCATGGTCATATCAACAGCTATTCGGGGTAAAGTGAGCATAGGCGGGCAGGCAAGGAAATTACAAAGTTAGACAAAATAAGCTGTCAGAACATAAATTGTGGGAAAATAAGTTCGTTTGACTTGCGTCTTAGCTTGCGTTTACTTTCATACGTACCTAATTTGATGCCAAGCGAAAATTCATGCGCCCCTCCCGTTGCAAGCGCAAATTGACTCAAGCCCAAATCGTAACTATACATAAACGCGAATTGTTTGTATTGAAAACCTGCCATGCTTACTAAGGCAGCATAATGCGTCTTGGCTACAGGCAAGCCACGATACCACACACCAAGCAGTAGCGAATTGATATGATAGTTTATTCCTGCGTCAAGTTGTCGAAAAGAACCTTGTTGGCTATAATGTAGGGCGGGTATTAATGTCCATGCATTATCATTTTTATCCTTGCCTGCTTTCGGTTTGGCGATTTTAAAACCTGCTTGTACGGCATAGCGTCTTGGTACAAATTCAATACTACTTCCCCAATTATAGCGCGGTTCGTTTAAGTGATAAGCAGAAATGCCTATCCAAAAATCTTCGGCATACAGCACCAAACCTGCCCCTGCGTCCCAATAACTGACATTTAAGTTAGGCAATCCTTGTTCGGCAGTCGGACTACCTGTATAGCCAAGTTCGTCTAATTGATCGCCAAACGTAAGTTTGAAATAGTCTAACGACCTATTGCTGTAGCTTGCCTGCACGCCAGCACGAAGCCCTACTTGTTTGGTAAGTTTAATATTATGGGCGTAAAAGCCTTGTACTTGAGTAGAGGTCGCACCTACTGCCCCGACTTTATCCATCAGTACCATTACACCCACATTAGTAGGCTTTTTTGGCGTACTATATTCATAACTTGCCTGATAAGTAGCAAATTCGCCTGGTAGTTTTGCCCATTGCGCCCTATAGCTAAAGCTGAACTTGCCTTCAGGCGAGCTACCAACAAACGCAGGGTTCAAGTGCATAGGCGAGGCATACATTTGGGAAAAGTGGGCATCTTGCGCCTGCAACCCGCAAATGCTTATCCAAAATAACCCACATATAAACAATAATCTCATCTTAGAAAAACTAAAACATTTAAATTAAGCAATTTTTTAAATATTTGACATGGACGTTCTGTGGCTTGTATCAATTTTCATTTGTCTTGTCGCGGTGTCGGATTTAATTTTGACCAAGTAATTTTGATTGATAAGGAGAAAAACTTATTTGCTTTCTGTTGCCTTGATAGCAAATTTGTAAGGCGGTAAAGACAAAGCACCATTGATATATTTATCTCCCAAATTAAAAACTATGGTACCTATTGGTTTGATAACGCTGACATATTCAAAAAAATAGCTAATAAATTATCTAAAATAGGCTTCTTCTGTTG
>JAYTNK010000617.1:0-3537 GCA_043748375.1 Cytophagales bacterium | reverse complement strand
AGTGTTTTTTAGAAGCCTCACACCCTGCCCTCTCTCCATTTTGAGAGAGGAAAAAGGTACTTTCGCAGGAAGTCTAATATGTCCGCCCCGATATTTGATGTTTCTTGTCATGCATGAGCACAAGTATTACTTCAAAAGTTTTATTAATTCTTCTTGTATGATTTCAGGGTGTGCATACGAAATTTTGTGTCCCATATCAGGCACCCATTTTACTTGAAAGTGTTGTATATGAGCGAGTTGTTTTTGCGCAAATGCTACATTGGCAGGATAAATAAGTTTGTCTGTAGTGCCATGCAATACAAAAATGCGGGATTTTATATTGCCCCAAGTAGGCAAAATTTCCATCAAGGCTTTTTCATGTGCCAACTTTTCGGCGTTGGCTATTCGAATAAATTTGGGGAACAGCCACTTAAAGGCTCTCCTGCGAATCATGTACGAAATACCGTAAATTTTCTCCTCTTTTGGGGCAAGTGAAGCCGAAACAAACATGACATCATCAATCAAATCAGGGTAATCCATTGCCAATTTTGCGGCAACAGAGCCGCCATAAGATGCGCCTACCAATACGATACGTTTGTGGGTTTGGGCGTATTTTTGTAAAATTGGGGCTAAACGCCTTGCCTGCTCCACAACAGAAGTTACGACCTTGCCATAATCAGAATATCCATAACCTGCCCTATCCACCGCTACCATCTTGGTATGTTGCAATAACATTTTGTCCGTTAATAAGGTGCGAAAAATAGCCATAGAACTTGGTGCGCCATGTATGAAAATGACTACATTTTCGGTGTTCTCACCTACTTCCAAGTATCGAATAATACCCTCTTGCGTTTGATGACGCAAAATGGTAGGATGTAGAGCTTGCTCCTCAAAAAAACGGTATGTTTGTTTATCGTTCATTCGAAAACGTGTGCAACCGCTTTGGCATATCAATATAATAAAAAGGGAAATATATATATTTCGCATAGTGCAAATATAACTTTATTTTCTGACAATTTTTGCGGAGGGTTTGTAAACTGTCCAAAAAAGTATGTTTTTGCTTATGGTCATTAAATTACTTAATCACGGTTTGGATAATATCCAAAAAATTCAACTAAACAACCCCTATTCAAAAACGCCATTTCAAATACCTTTTATAAAGCCAAAAAACTTTTATACGCACTTTGCTCAATAAACCTATCACTAATAGCCAACGTGGAAAAGTAGCAGTAGGAATTTTGCGCCACAACGTTTCATATTTTTTTACCAAATCAAAATTTTGGGTAAAAAATGCCTGCCTCAAATGATAAGCTACGCATACTTGGAGTGCCTTGTGTTCGCCTGCGGTTTCATTGTAGGCAAGGGCTTTTTCTAATACTTTGAGCGTACTTTGCAAATGTACGTTTTGTTTGGTACGATAAAATTGTGCTGAAAGAGAGTTTTTAACTTTTCTTTTTAGGGTTGTAACTTCATTTTGATAGTGATATTTGTATTTTTTTGCAGACCGTACCCAAAAGTCGAAGTCTTCGAAGCTCAAGGTTTCATCATAACCGCCCAATTCATCTAACACTTGCCTGCGCATCATCATAGTAGGCGTACAAATAAAATATTGCTTCAACACCGCTTCATAAACCTCGCCTGTAGGCACAAACTCGTTAGGCTTATGATGGATATGCAAAATCTCCCCTTGTTCGTTCACATGATTCGCATTGCTGAATATTACGCCATAGTCAGCAGGCAAGGTCTGAAATAAAGCCACTTGCTTGCCTACCCGCTCAGGTAACAACACGTCATCGCCTGCAAGGTCTATCACATAATCACCACTTGCCTGCCTGTAGGCAAGGTTAAAACTTTTACAATTCCCTTGATTTACCTTATTTTGGATAAATGTTATAGGCTGTGTGTAGCCCTTTGTGGCTTGGGAGGCAAGGTAGGCGAGGATAGTTTCCGCACTATTATCGGTACTTGCATCGTCCACTATCAATAGTTCCCAATCCGCGTAACTTTGCGCCAATACAGAAGCCAACGCCGAACTTACATACGGTGCTTGATTATAGCAAAGACAAATAATAGTAACCATATCGCAAGAAAAAAGTGCAATTAAAAACTATTGCGTCCCAATACTGCCTCGTAAAGTTGCTCATATTGTGGGAGGATTTTAGCAAGCGCAAACACTTCAGCGCGTTGAAAGGCTTGGGCGCGGAAGGTAGGCAAGTTGTCATCTTGCAAGATATGTAAAGCGTGTTTTACCATAGCCGCAACATCACCGACATCTGCCGTAAAGCCCGAAAACCCATGTATATTTAGCTCTGGAATCCCTCCAATATTCGTAGAAACTACAGGTACTTGGCACGCCATCGCCTCTAACGCCGCTAAGCCAAAACTTTCAGATTCAGACGGCATTAAGAATAAATCAGCAACGGACAAGACCTCCTCAACCGCATCAAGTTTGCCTAAAAAGCGTACATCTGCCGTAATATCCAACTCTCGACAAATCGCTTCCATCGCCGCTCTTTCGGGGCCATCGCCCACTAAAAGCAGTTTGCTTGGTATATGTTTGCGAACTTCTGCGAATACATAAAGCACGTCTTGAATACGTTTAAGTTTGCGAAAATTGGAGGTATGTACCAATAGTTTCTCATTATTCGGACAAATAGCTTTTTTAAAATGATCTTTCTCTTGGCGTTTAAACCGCTCAAGGTCTATGAAATTGGGAATTACATGAATCTCTTTTTTTACGTCAAAGTGTGCGTAAGTATCTTGTTTCAGGCTCTCAGAAACAGTCGTTACGCCATCTGATTGATTGATGCTGAACGTTACCACAGGCTCAAACGATGGATCCTTGCCTACCAGCGTGATGTCTGTACCATGCAAAGTTGTAACCACAGGAATATGAATTCCTTGTGTAAGCAAAATCTGCTTGGCAAGAAAAGCCGCTGAAGCATGAGGAATGGCATAATGCACATGAAGCAAGTCTAACTGTTGATAACGAGCTACTTTTACCATTTCGCTTGCTAAGGCAAGTTCATACGGTGGATATTGAAACAACGGATAGTTTGGGACGTAAACGGCATGATAGTATAAATTAGCATCAAAAAAATTCAGCCTAACAGGTTGATTGTAGGTGATAAAATGAATGTGATGCCCTTTTGCCGCAAGCGCTTTGCCAAGTTCAGTAGCCACTACACCGCTACCGCCAAAAGTTGGGTAACAAACTATGCCTATTTTCATACAAGGTATTTTTTTTGCAAAAGTGCATAAAAAAATGCAAACAAAAGGTTAAAAAGCTGTTAAATTGCATAGACTTTGCAAACCATGTCTATTAAAAACCGTTGTTTTCTTTTTGGGCAGCAGATGCCACCCAAAAAAGGTAAAATAGCTAATTTGCTACTCAAAAAGAAAACTCGCTTTTGAAGGCTCAACTTCTATTTTTCATGCAAGTTATTTTGCAATATTTTTCCTTCTATATTATTTTTAGTGATAGCGCATTTGTCATGCTGAACGTAGTGAAGCATCTCGTTGTTGAATGACGATTTGTGAACGAAAAACAAGATTTTT
>JAYTNK010000616.1:0-2533 GCA_043748375.1 Cytophagales bacterium | reverse complement strand
AACAGAGAAAAAACCGCCTCCTGAAATCTCACAAGAAGGCATAGGATTTTTTTCGGTCAACGTGTAGCTATACTTTGAATAAGTATTGCCGTTTACGCTTACTTGGTAGTTCTTCTCGCCTATGATGACATCACTGTTGAGGTACTCTTTTATAAGTTTATCGTTGTCAAAGTATTGTGTTCTGTACTCATAAGCTTTATCTGTTTTGAGTTCGGTTTTTACGACACGTAATTTTAGGTTGCGTATAGCGGCTAATTTTTCAAATATTTTGGTGTAAACGTCTTGTCCGCTGCAACCATGCAATTTCTCTATTAACTCGTTTGCGCCACCTTCTCCACACAAGAACCACATACCTGTTTGAGCTTCTGAGGTGCGGTATAATTTTTCTAGGTTTACAAATTGTGCAAATGCGATGTATTCAGCTTTAGGAGCTATGCCTAAAGTATAAGTTACTTTGCCATTTGGGGCACCGTTAGAGGGTTCAGTGCATACGCCTGTGATTTGTATCGTTTTGGTTTCCAATGCTTTGAATACCATCAATTCATCAGCCATGACAGTGATGTCTTGGTAGTTTTCGGGCATTGAAACAAAATAAGTACCCGCTTTCAGCAAGATGCTTTGGGGCTTGTTCAAACTATTTTTCAGCACCATCAGCAAGGGCTTTAAATAATGGGTACTTTCATCATTTCCTTTGCAAGAGATGATCGTCATGCTTTTTTGCTCCATGGCTTGTTCAAAAGTAACCTGTTGCCCTATAGCCCAAGTAGGCAAGTACAATAGCCCTACGACTATTAAAAATAACTTTGACATATTTGTATTCAGTATTAGCGTTTAATTGCCTATACGGTTGTTTGGGTACAATGTTTTTGTAATGATTATTTTTAAGCAGTCTTTTTCGTTATTATTTGATAGCTTCCCTTGTCCTACTCTCTCAAAAAAGCAACCTGATTGGCTGTTTAGGTGGTTTCTTGGTATAAAAAATGCGTTTCAATAGCATTTAGGTAGCAAAAGTTGCCTCAAAATATTTGTTACGCTATGCCCACTTGGAGTGCAGGCAGGCAAGACGCAGAGCCTGTGCGCGTAGGATGTGCCTTGCCTGTGGGTCTTGGTTATTTTTGAGAAGATTGAGGAAAAATCAATCTTCTAACCTAAAATCAACAAAATAATTAACTTTAGTTCGAATGGGTTTGCCATTTTGCCTGCCTGCTTTCCATTTTGGCATTTCTCTAATAAGCCACAAGGCTTCTTCGTTACATTTTTTGCTAATATCATTGGGATAATTATTGGTAGAATGGATAGATTTGATGAGTGTAACATTGCTCACACTGCCATCTTTTTCTATAATAAACTCCACCATTACCTTGCCTTCTATACCCAGTTGTTTTGCTTCTTTAGGGTATCGCAAATTATTCATAAAATAATATCCAAATGCTAAATCAGGTCTGTCTTTACTATTTTTGTACTGGTAGGTAAAAATCGGGTTTTCATCTATCCCATTGTATTGATAGATGCTGTCAGGTTTTGTATTTTGCGCTTGCGCGGGTAGGTAAGACAAAAAAGCAGGCAAGCAAGAAAGTAATGAGTAGTCATAGTTTATAGTTATTTATCAATTCAGGTTTTATTCCCCATTTTTTTAGAAAATAGCATAAAAATAAGGTTTTTTGTAGGATTTTAGGGCTTCCCTACTGTTCCAAGTTCGCTTTGCTAAACTTGAAACAGTAATATTTTATTTTTCAACAAAACAAACTTGGAACAGTGGAGGGATTGAGAAAACAGCGTGAAAACAAATTTTCTATCTTCTTCTACCATGTTCGATGCCTTCACCAAACAGAGGAAACGTTTCTTGTTTTGGTGCGCATAATATAACACAAACTAAATTGAGCTGTTCTAAATATGTTAGATACCTTATCTGCACCACATTGGGCAAATGCTATAGAAAACTTGTTTTTCTTACCCATCACGACACCTATCGAATAACCCAACAAGCGGTTAGATAAAAGGGTAGAATCTCCATAATATTTGAAGGTAATAAGTGTATATTTTGGAGCTAAAGTAAACACAAAACGATTGTTTTTGGAATGAAAAGAGTTGTAAGAAGCTAAAGACGTTCCCAAAGCAAAATGAAAAAATGGAGGACTTATCATGGCATCTACCCCTAAACTTGAAGCAAATTTTGAGGTTTGAGTTCCTATCATTTGCCATTTTATCATTCCTCCTATCAAAAATGAAGAGTTTACCTTTACACCAACATCTATTTTTTTATGAATCCCTAACATCTTTGAATATTCCCCCATAACAAAACTGCGCTCGTTTAGCAACGGTAAATTCAATGAATCTCCCTCTATACTACCACCTTGTAAACTAACAGATGCAGAAGAATAACCTAGACCTAATGTTCGTCCTGTTTGATGAGTAGTAAAAGAAACACAATTTGATAAGGTTAAGCACAATATACAAACTAAAGTAAGAATATCAGAACGAAAAAAAATATTATTAGTCATTTTTAGTAAATTTTAATAGCGTTATTTTTAAA
>JAYTNK010000615.1:0-1606 GCA_043748375.1 Cytophagales bacterium | reverse complement strand
GAAACAAGCTCATACTCACGCCAAGCGATGAAAATACCTTGCAAGAGTTTGAAAACGTAACTGCTCATATTACAGATGGACGTTTACTTTTGACTTTAGGCGCACCCGAAGGCGTACCAAAGAGCCCTACTCCCATGAGCATGGTTATGGAATTTAAAAAGGGTGCTGTAAAAGAACTGAAGTATAAAATGAAAGTTGATGTTAAAAAGGAATAGCCTTAATCCCTCACATAGCTAATATATATATACAGCAAATAGCCGTTGCGCATAGAATGACAAGCGAAGATTTTTGGGTAAGTTGCATGATATTCTATACCTTTGCGGGTAAGCATATAAATCCAAAAATTTAAATCGAAAATTGCCCCATGTTTTCAATCCAACGCTTTGCCATCTGTGCAAGTCTTTGTATCGCCCTTGCCTCCCCTATTTTTGCCCAGCGGTGGCAACAAAGGGTAGAGTACCAAATGGATATTGATTTTGACAATAAAAATCACCAATTCAAAGGCAAACAGAAACTTACCTATACCAACAATTCGCCCGATACGCTGACGCGTGTTTTTTATCATTTGTATTACAATGCTTTTCAGCCAGGTAGTCTGATGGATGTACGTTCACGGTGGATAGTCGACCCCGATTCAAGAGTACGCGATAGAATTTACAAATTGCAAGCAAATGAAATCGGTTATCAAAAAGTAAATGCGCTCAAACAAGATGGGCAAGTGGTTAGCTATGTTATAGAGGGTACTATTCTTGAGGTAACGCTTGCAAAGCCAATACTACCAAACAAAAAAGCCGTGTTTGAAATGGACTTTGAAGCTCAAGTTCCCACTCAGATACGCCGTACAGGAAGAAACAATAGCGAAGGCATCGACTATTCTATGTCGCAATGGTATCCAAAATTGTGCGAATACGACTATCAAGGCTGGCACTCAAACCCTTACGTTGGGCGTGAATTTCATGGAGTTTGGGGAGATTTTGAAGTGAAAATAAGCCTTGACTCAAGTTATGTTATGGGCGCGACAGGCTACCTTCAAAACCCACAAGAAATTGGCAAAGGCTACGAAACACAAGGTCAAAAAGTGAAACGCCCTAATACGCCTAAACTCACTTGGCATTTTAAAGCACCTGATGTGCATGATTTTGCATGGGGTGCTGACCCCGATTACGTCCACACTATGGCAGAGGTTGATGGCATCGCGTTACACTTTTTTTATCAAAAAGACCGCACAGAAACCGTCAAAGCATGGAAAGAATTGCCTAAATATGCGATAAATGCATTTCAGTTCATGAACAAAACTTTTGGGAAATATCCTTACAAACAATATTCGTTTATTCAGGGTGGAGACGGTGGCATGGAGTACCCTATGGCTACCCTCATGATGGGCGATAATGGCTTAGGAAGTACTGTTGGCACTGCTGTACACGAGTTAATTCATAGCTGGTTTCAAGGTGTATTGGCTACGAATGAAAGCCTATATGCATGGATGGACGAAGGCTTTAACAGTTATGCAGGCAATTTATTTAAGGGAGGCGAGCTTCCACACGAAGGAAATTATGAAAATTATTTCAATATTGTTCAGCGTGGTATAGAAGAGGCTTTGACTACT
>JAYTNK010000614.1:0-2704 GCA_043748375.1 Cytophagales bacterium | reverse complement strand
CCAAATAAATTGGCATAGGTGCGCAAACAACTATGTGTTTCAAGTTTTTTTTGTACCTTTGCGAATATGACTCCACAGCCACTAAACGCACTTGAGGCGCAATATTACTACGACAATCTACGCGTCCTTGCGAATACTCCTATAGTTTACAAAGAAGGTATGCGTCAATTACATAACCTTTTGCTTTCGCTTTTGAATCTACTCACCGAACAACGGGAAAGACAAATATTTACGGGGTGGTTTGCCAAAATAAGCTTTCTCGCCCAAGCCTACGGCTTAGGCAATGAGCGTGAACAACA
Organism: Cytophagales bacterium; assembly: GCA_043748375.1. Classification (GTDB taxonomy): domain Bacteria; phylum Bacteroidota; class Bacteroidia; order Cytophagales; family Microscillaceae; genus RDXI01. The sequence goes on along the minus strand of JAYTNK010000614.1, from coordinate 2,405 downwards.
GCTACAATCCCTTAGGCGATTGTTGCGCAAAAGTGTGGTTAGCCCAAAATTTATACCCACAGAGGAAAACTTCCTAATCGCTTTCAAAATGCTTACGGAACTTGTAAGCGATTTTAGCGAAGAAAAACCGCACATGGACATTACCAAGCGGTATGTAGGCAAGGACTTGCCTGCGCTGGTATTCAAAGAAACACCGCAAGACCGCCTACAATATCTATACGCTAAAGTTTGTGAAAAAGGTGTGCATGAAAAAGACGAGCGAGAGGTAGGCAAGATGGTGCTTCAATGTGATACAGAAGACTTCGGAAAAGTTCAAATATCTGTACAAGATATTCCGTATTATAACACGCAAACAGGTGCGAAATTCCGTACCTTTTACCTTAGCTCGCAATGCGCCCACCTCATAAAACCACATCAATTAGTTTGCTTTACCGCTTTAGAAAAACTAGAAGAAGGGCATTTTGCTACTACGATGAAAAGTCTATTGATTATAAATCCCGACTATCTTATTGATGCCACTGCTATAGCTAATTGTTTCTTAGACGATGGCAAACGCTCTCCGTATCTAAATTTTTTGAGTCGAACAAAGTTCTTCGAAGGCTCACAAGCCACTTTTACAGGAAATATTATTAACCAATTACTCGATAAACTCATAGAACAGCCACTGGCTACCTTTGAAGACCTTTATGCAGAAATATGGCAGGCAATGGAGCTTGATGCGGCTATGCTTGACCTTAAAAACACAGACATAACCAATACACGCAACCAAGCTGAAAACCAATTCTTAACCCTTCAAAAAATCGTGGAAAAGTACCACGACAAGCACATTACCACTGAACCAACTTTTATTTCAAATCGTTATGGGTTACAAGGAAGACTTGACCTTTTAATGGAATACCCCAACCAAACCGCCCGAAAAGATGTAGTCGAGCTCAAAAGTGGTAAATATCCCAACGCCAAACAGACTCCCGCCAAACCCGCCCACCTTGTACAAGTTGCCTGCTATAATATGCTCATGGACAGTACATTTGGCGAAAGAAGTGGCGTAAGTTCTATTCTTTATTCACAAGACAGCCTTAGTCCATTGCGCGACTGCGGAAAGCTAAACTTTGAACGTCAAGATGCCACGTATATCCGAAATTGTATCGTCTATTTAGATTGGCAACTCGCACTCGGCAAGCCTGAAGTATATGACACTATCCTAAAAAAGTTAGAAACAGTGGACTTGCCTGTCTATAGCCAAAGAGATATACAAGCCTTCGCGCAACGTTGGCGCAATGCCTCTACGCTTGACCAAGCCTATTATGCTGCTCAAATGGGACTTGTAGCCCGTGAGATGCAGGTCGCAAAAGTGGGCGGCGTATCAGGAACTGAGCCAGCACAAGGCTTTGCGGGGCTTTGGCGGAATACACCTGCTGAAAAGATGGAGAACTTCTCTATCCTTTACCCACTCGTATTGGATAATGCACAATCAAACTTCAAGGAAGGCGAGGTTACATTTTTGCGCAACACAGATGATGGCGTTTCCGCTTTTCGGGCAGGCGATATTATGTTGGTCTATCCTGTCGAAGATGTAGAAAATCCTACCCCACAACGCTATCAACTGCTCAAGGGAAGTATTCTTGAAATCCACCCAAACCGCATTAAACTCAAGATTTGGAACAAAGCCTTAGATGCGCAATTCTTTGCTCGTTATCTCGAATGGGCAGTCGAGCCAAATCTTATGGAAGGTGGATATGGACATCAATACGCCTCTTTAACTGCCTTTTTAGGGGCATCAGAAGCACAAAAAGAGCGTATTTATGGCTTACTAAAGCCACGTATAGATGAAAAACTAAAAATAGACTATACCCACACCTTAAGCGAAAGCCAAAATGAAATACTCAATCGTGCCCTTGCCTGCCGTGATTATTTCTTGCTACAAGGACCACCAGGCACAGGCAAGACTTCCAAAATGTTGCGCAATATGGTGCATTATCTCTATCACAATACGCAAGAGAAAATTGTCCTATTGGCTTTTACAAACCGCGCCACAGACGAGATTTGCCAAAAAGTGAGCGATGCTTGCGCAGGTGATTTTGTACGGCTTGGCAATATAGAAGAAACCGACACCTATTACAATAAAAGCGTAAAAAGCGTACAAGGGTTGGAAAATATGAGGGCTACGTTTCGCAATAAGCGCGTGTTTGTTTCTACTGTAGCTTCTTTTTATCGATACGTCAATCTTTTGCAAGGCTTTGATACCTTGATAATTGATGAGGCTTCACAACTGCTTGAGCCTGCTTTAGTAGGTATTTTACCCAATTTCAAACGCTTTATTTTAATTGGAGATGAGAAGCAATTGCCTGCTGTTGTTACCCAACCTTTGCACTTCTGCCAAGTGGATAACACGACACTAAACGCCA
>JAYTNK010000613.1:0-17960 GCA_043748375.1 Cytophagales bacterium | reverse complement strand
GTGATATTTAAGAAGTGAATGTATAAAACCGAATTTTATTTTTGTAGTAACAGCTTACTTAACAATTTAATAACGAAATGAGTATCTATTTTGTTGCATTTTTTTTAGCTTTTTTTTTTTTTACTTTCTAAATTCAAATAAAATACCTTATGTTTGATATTTATTAAGTGGTTTATTATGAGGTTATTACTGTTATTAAATATACACAATACGCACTCTTAACACCTCTGTGAAGAAGCATTTAAAATAGTACTAAAGCAAGAATTTGAAGTGATTAGGGTGTTTTAGAATTTTGTTTGGTATGGTGTGTTGGGTAGGCAAGCTTACAAAATTTGTTTAATTATAAATAATTGATAATCAGTTTATTATAAGAAAATATAATTTCTTTCACCTCTTTAGATTTGTATGATTGAGATAACAAAGTAAAAATGCTCTAATGATTTAGTTCTTCGTGATGTTCTTAAATTTAGATACTTGATTATCAAATACTTGAAAAGTACAACATACACTTGCATTTTTCCGAAATATACGAGAATAAAAATGATTTAGCCAAATTTTTTGAAATATTTTTTTTATTATTAAAACCTACTAAAACAAGTAATTTGGCTAAAAAGCTTTATTACCAAATAATCTATGTTAATAACTTGTAAATGAATACAAATAACAGGCATTTGGTAACTGCAAAAAATAATATTTTTTTTGTTAAATTTTTAATTTAACAAAAAACTTCTGAAACATAGGGTTTCAGAAGCTCAATATCTTTTAATAATTTGCGCATTTTCTTTATGAGTAGCAAAGAAAACGCGCAATATTTTTACATGTTTTTAGGATTGATGATGTTTTCAGGTGCAAATAGCTCATCTAAGCGTTCTTTTGTAAGGAGTTTGCGCTCCAATACAAGGTCATAGACTGATGCGCGGGTTTGTAACGCTTCAAGTGCGATAGACGAGGCATTTTCATACCCAATGATAGGATTCAACGCTGTAATAATGCCAATACTATTCATTACAAAGTTTTTGCAAACATCACGGTTGGCTGTGATTCCTTCTACACATTTCTCTTTTAAGGTGTAAAAACCCCGCTCAAGAATATTCATCGAGAAGAATAAATGAAAGGCTATAACTGGCTCCATAACATTTAGTTGCAACTGCCCCGCTTCCGAAGCGATGCCAATGGTAACATCAGAACCCATTACATGGAACGCGATTTGATTTACCACTTCAGGTATCACAGGGTTTACTTTGCCAGGCATTATAGAGGATCCAGGCTGTAGGGGAGGCAAGTTTATTTCATTGAAACCTGCCCTTGGACCTGAAGATAATAAACGTAAATCATTACAAATCTTAGAAATTTTGATGGCAATACGTTTTAATACACCCGAAATTTGAACGTATGCGCCCGTATCCCAAGTAGCTTCTATAAGATTTGGCGAAAGTTTTACGGGTATGCCTGTCAATTCAGCTAAATAACACGTAGCAAGATCAGCATATCCCTCAGGTGCATTGATTCCCGTGCCAATGGCTGTCGCACCTAAGTTTATTTCGGTAATCAAAGCGCGGGCTTCGTTCAAACGCAGGATATCCTCACCTATCGTTACAGCAAATGCTGTAAATTCCTGCCCCAACGTCATAGGAACAGCATCTTGTAGTTGGGTGCGCCCCATTTTTAGCACGTCAGCAAATTCAACACCTTTCTTTTGGAAAGAAGTTTGCATAACCTGCATAGCCTTCGTGAGTTCGCCTATTTTATTGTATAGGGCAATTCGAAACGCAGTAGGATACGCATCATTGGTTGATTGCGAACAATTTACGTGGTTATTGGGGTGTATGGTTTCATACTGACCTTTGGGCAAACCGCGTAGCTCAAGGGCTTTGTTGGCTATTACTTCATTGGCGTTCATGTTTACGGAAGTCCCTGCGCCGCCTTGAAACATATCGACGGGAAATTGAGCGTTTAGCTCGCCTGTTATAAGCACATCGCAGGCTTGCATGATGCTATCGGCTACATCGGCAGGCAAGACTTTTAGGTCTTTGTTGGCAAGTGCCGCCGCTTTTTTTACGTATCCAAAAGCCTGAATAAGCATAGGAGCCGTACTAATCGGAATGCCGCTGATGTTAAAATTTTCGATGGCGCGTGCCGTTTGTACGCCATAATAAGCGTCATTTGGAATGGCTTTATCGCCCAAGAAATCGTGTTCGATACGAGAGTTCTGCATAAATATATGAAAGTAGGGTAAGGATAAATGGAACTATCTGTTTTTGCAAATATATATAAAAAAAGATGCGTTTTGTTAAAAAACAAAAAAGTATAGGAGCTTTAGCTTATCTTTGCAGTAATGAAAAAATTTGCAACAAAGTATTTTCGAACTATGGGCATAGCCACTATTTGCGCTGTGTATATATTGATAGGTATTGGCGGATTGGTGCGTATGTCGGGGGCAGGTATGGGTTGTCCAGACTGGCCGCGATGTTTTGGGCAATGGATTCCGCCTACCAATGATTCACAACTCCCTAAAAACTATCAACAAAAATATGTAGAGGAGCGCGTTCGCAAAAACGAACGTGTCGCAAAATATTTGCGGGCTTTCGGTTTCACAGCCTTAGCGACCAAAATCACCCAAGACAAGTCTATTTTTGAAGTTACCCATTTCGATACTACCAAAGCATGGATTGAGTATGTAAATCGATTGGTAGGGGTGTTGATTGGGTTTTTGATATTCTTAACGCTTCTTTTTTCTTTAGTTCATTGGAAGCAGCATCCTAAAATACCTCTTTTAGCTTTTCTATCCTTTATTTTGGTAGGGGTGGAGGGCTGGCTTGGCTCTATAGTTGTTTCCACGAATTTATTGCCAAATCTCATAACCGTTCACATGGGTTTGGCTATTTTGATAGTCTTTATTTTGACTTATATTGTCAGTCCTTTAAATGCACCTATAGCTACTCCAAAAGGTGCAGATGCACTTCTTATTTGGGTTTTGCGGACAGCTTTTCTGCTTACCTTGTTGCAAGTATTGCTTGGGACGCAAGTTCGCGAGGCAATAGATGTTATAGCCAAACAAGTAGGCGAAACAGGACGTGGCACGTGGGTAGGCAAGTTAGGACTTGAGTTTTATGTTCATCGTTCTTTTTCGTGGTTAATATTGGGTGCAAATCTTTATTTTGTGTATCTTTGCAAAAAAAATAGGGCTTGGCAAAATCATCTGCTTAAAAAATTTGTATTATCTGTATTAATTTTGTGCTTTGCAGAAGTAGTTGTAGGTATTGCCCTTGCCTACGGAGGTATGCCTGCAGTGTTGCAACCGTTACATTTATTGATGGGAGTTGTATTGGTAGGCATACAATATTGGTTGATTTTGCGGCTTAAAACCTCTCGCACATGAATATGACAAGTACAAAAGCCACTATCCCGCTTACAGAAGCGGCATCAGGAGGCAAAATAAAATTAGTGTTCCAATTACTGAAATTTAGACTTTCTTTTTTAGTCGCTTTCTCGGCAAGTTTTGGCTATTTGTTGGCTACGAAAGGTAGCCCTGATATGCTGACGCTTGTAGCCTTGAGTTTGGGCGGTTTCTTGGTTTCGGGGGCATCTATTATCATCAACCAAGTATTGGAAAAGGATTTGGATAAGCTCATGACACGTACAGCGCAACGCCCCTTGCCTACGGAGCGCATGAGTGTGCAAGATGCGATTGTAGTTGGCATCGTGGTTGGCGTTGCTGGCTTCGCATTGCTGGCTATCTTCACCAATCTTTTGACTGCTTTTTTGTCGCTTATTTCCATGCTTTTGTATGGCTTGGTTTATACACCTTTGAAACGTGTAGGTGTGATAGCGGTTTGGGTGGGCGCGATACCTGGTGCCTTACCGCCCCTTTTGGGTTGGGTGGCGGCTACAGGCGAGTTTACTAAAGAAGGCTTGATTATTTTTGCTATACAATTTGTTTGGCAATTTCCGCACTTTTGGGCTATTGCGTGGGTGGCTGATGAGGATTATAAGAAGGCGGGGTTTCGCCTCTTGCCTGCACAAGGCGAATGTAATTTCGCATCTGCCTTACAGATAATGCTGGGTGCGTTGTTGCTCATACCTGTAAGCCTCTTGCCTACGTATATGGGCATAACGGGTGCTACTTCGGCTATGATAGCGGGCGTTGCGGGCATTTTATTTCTCTTGCCTACCCTTCAATTATTGGTTTCGCCTTCGCGCAAAGTCGCCCTTCGAATTATGTTTAGCTCGTTTATTTATTTGCCTGTTATACAAATAGCTTTTTTATTGGATAAGATTCAATAGATGGACGGCTTTTAGAAATCAGAATAGTAAAAAAAATGAAAGTGAATGTTTAATCTATGTTAGCTATTTTTATCCTTGGGTGTGTGTGGCATAAATGTTCAAAATACTGTACTATTAAAATCTTGGACTTATCTCATTATTAAGCATTTTGAGTAAAAAATAAGCAATTTACAGTTGCAGTATAAAATAAAAAATATGCGATGTGTTGATTATCAAATATTTACCCTTAGTTTTTTTACATAGATTAAATATTCAGCTTCGATTTTTGAATATTTAGGCAAACCTAATTCATTTTATTTAAAAAAGCAAAATAACAATGTCAGTTAAAAGATAACACTACCTGATTTGTTGGTTACTTCTACTTGCGAAGCAGTAAGGCTATTTGCCTCCCTGCTTTTTTCACCTTTTGGCTTGCCTGCCTACACAATCAGTCGCATTTTTTAACATTAAAGCCGATTAAAATTTGGTGTTTTTAGAATATGCGCCAACGCGTTAAGCGATTTTACTTTTGAGGTTTTCAAAAAAATGAACACGCTGTTTTTCAGAGGTACCACTCAAATACAATGATTTTTGTGTGAGCATATCTAAGAATTTGTAGGTGTCCTCACAAAAACGCTGGGCATCTGTATGCACTACGTTGAAAGATTGATGGCGTATGTAAACTTCCTGCCCCGAATCCGTTTGTGTCCAAATGCAATTATTATCTATCTGCACCTCGCTCAAATAGAGTTGAAAATGAGGATTGATAGTGGCTTTATTTTCTAAATATACAAATGTATCAAGAAATTGCTGTTTCACTACTTCTATATGTATAGGCGATTCAAACAAATCCATTTCTACACAATATTCGATTTGTTTTAAAGTAGTATTGGCACAATCTTGTGTCCATATTTCTATAGTGGGAATTCGTATATAAAGTTCGTATATTTTTTGAGTTAATGCCAACAAATCTTCTTCTATCCATGCAGGCGAGAAGCGGGGTTTTTGCACAGTATGCGGATAGGTTGAAAGTAGCCAATAATAAATTTTGAAAGCGGTATGTTCGGGATATCTGAAGTGCTGTAAAATAGGCAAATCATCGTCTGCACTGATTATTTTGCCTTGTGGGTTTTGGGAGATTTGCTGTAAGCGAGCCAAGATATGGTACAAGTATCGTTTAAAACTGGCTACATCTACAAACTGATAGTATTGAAAAGTAACATTTTCGGTACGTATATCTAAAAAATCGTCTATAGAGATATGAAAGTGGCGAGACAGTTTTACTAACTCATCGAGAGAAAAACTTGCCTGCTTACTTGCCCTTCTATAAGCACTAGCTTGGCTGACTGCTAACACTTCTTGTATGGCTTGAACAAGCGAAAGATGTGCAGGGAGTTTTTTTTCTATGGCAGTTAAAAGGTATTCATGCAATGATATATCCATACAGACGAGCAAAGTATTTTTCTCACTTTTCGCAAATATAGAAAGTATTTTTCTCATATATCGAAGAAATGCCTTTAATTTCTCTTGCCGATTCTCACTTATCGAAGAATTTTTTTCTTAAAAATTGTAAAAGTACCATAAAAACTATAAAAAATACTATTTTAACAAATTTCTTGCTTTTTTTTCTTGCGAAAAATGCTTATAACTTTGCAACACCAAAAAAACAACTGCTTATATGCCTATACTTCTACTCATGCGCTATCCAGTTTTTTATTCTCACATTTCTAATCCCTTTTTTCAATCATGAAAAAACAACTCCTTTGGCTCGCACTGCTCATAGCAATGCTTGCCACCTGCAAACACAAAGACCCAGAACCCGCCTTGCCTCCTGAAACACAAGAAGGCAAAAACACATTTGGTTGTATACTGAATGGACAGCTATGGACGAACAGCCAACGACAAGGTGGTAGCCCTGCTACCCTTGAGGCTGTCCCTGAAGCGGATGGAATCTTGAGCATACGTGCCTTTCAGAGAGATAATGGAAGGAACGAAAATATATCTTTCTTCGCTCAAAAAATAGATAAAGTAGGTACATACCCCATAAGCACTACAACAAGCGCAAGGTTTGTAGACCGTGAAAAAAGTATCGATTACGGAAGTATTGATAACGACATAATCTATTCTGGCGAGTTGGTTATTACCCGTTTTGATATTCCAAACCGTATAGTAGCAGGCAGATTCAACTTCAAACTTCAAAAACAAGATGGTCTGACCTTTGAAGCCACTGAAGGCAGATTTGACCTCGAAATGAATTAATTAAAAATCAATTTTCAAATAAAAAAAACTTATATGCCTATACTTCTACTCATGCGCTATGCAGTTTTTAATTTTCTCATTTCTAAATCCTTTTTTCAATCATGAAAAAACAACTCCTTTGGCTCGCACTACTCATAGTGCTGATAGCCTCCTGCAAAAAGAAAGACCCCGAACCCACCTTACCTCCCGAAACCCAGACAGGTGCGAATACCTTTGGTTGTATGCTGAATGGGCAGGTGTGGACGAACAGCCCACGCGAGGGTGGTGGTATCCCCACACTTGAAGCTATCCCTGAAGCGGGTGGATTACTAACTATTAAAGCCATTTACAAGTATGGAGAGAGAGGAGAAATCATCAATTTTCTCTCTCAAAATATAAACTCAACAGGAGTTTACTCATGGGATAATAAAACAAGTGTGAGGTTTGAAGATATGAAAAAAGGTGTTTTTTGTGCAAGTTATGAAAACGATGTAACGGTGCAGGGATTATTAACTATCACGCGATTCGATATTTCCAACAGAGTAGTATCAGGTCGATTCCATTTCAAACTTCAAAAACAAAATGGTCTTACTTTTGAAGCCACTGAAGGCAGATTTGACCTACAAATGAATTAATTTCATGCAATTTTCAAATAAAAAAACGTTTAAAATCATGAATTCTTTGAAGCAAACAAACAAGCTTAGGTAGTGTTATTTCTAACTGATAAGTTGTTAGTTATATTGGAATGCCCATAACTTAAAATGCAAATGAAAGTGTTTTTCTAACCATTGCTTTATTGTGGAAAGACACAAGCAAATATTCGTCCTTATAGCCTAAATCCAAGCACCAATACATCGTCAATTTGTTTGCGTTCGCCTACCCATTCGTTAAAAGTTTGTTCCAAACGTGCTTTTTGTGTAGGCATATCTAAGGCGTGTATTTCAAAAAACAAGGCTTTTAGTTGTGCAGGAGAGAATTTCTTGTCTGCATTTCCTCCGAATTGATCTTGAAATCCATCTGTGAATAAGTAGAAAGTAGTTTGATTATGGGTATTGGTTGATAATACTCTCCTATAATTTTCTAAGAACCTAAATTATTTACTAAAAATGTTGTAAGATTATTTGAAATTATTTTTTTTACAATATAATCTGCGTTAAATCCAAACATTAGTTGCTTTACCTCATCTAATGAAAACAAATTAAAAATAGAAGTTGGATAACAGAAGAAATTAAGCAAGTCTTCATACAACAATCCAAATTCAGCTGATGTTGGATATATTTCAAAAGGTGTTATTAATCCATCATAATCAGAGCCTATGCATATCATATCCCACACATTTTGTTTATTAACAGCTTTAACTATAGATAAAATATTAGCAACTATTATTTTGATATAATTCTCTTTGTTGGATAAATTAGAATTGCTTGTTAATTTAAAAAAACCGCCACCACATATTTTATTTTTATCTAACTGAATTCCTATTATGCCTTTTGAATTATATATTTCAATAATATCTTGATTTGATAAATTAATTGTCCATGTATTTAAAAAAGATGATTTTATTTTATTTGAATTATCATTTTTTAAATATTCCTCATCATACCAACTTAATCCAGCTATACCTGTATGGGTACATATAATAGGAATATCATCCCCCATTTTTTTTCTTTCTATAATAAAATTGTAATACCATTTTCTTGTACTTAGGCTCATGTGTTTTATATCTATCAATATTCTTCTTCCTTTCTTTTTGTCTAATAAATTTACTACAACCTCTTTTCCTAGTATTGTAATACTTTCATCAAGATGTTTTTTTTGACTCATTAGTAGACTTTGCTTGTCATCTAAAGTTTTTGCATGACCGCTAAAACCATTCCAAAAAAAATGATTTAAGCCAATTGATAATATCGGCAACTCTAATATACTTTTTGGAATATTATCATGCAGAGGTATAATACCTTTTAGTTTTTTTATATTTTTCATTACTTTTTGCCTAAACTCTTCGCTTTCGGAGGTGTCTTTAATCTCAATAGAATTTCCTAAAGAATGTCCACCTTCTATTGTTACCACTATTACTAATTTATTTTTATTTAATAAAAATCCTTTAAGTTCTTCTCCATTTTTTGGGATAGTATATGTAAAATCCTTACCTTCAATATGATGGATAAGATTTTCATACGACAAAAGATAATCTATATGTTTTGTAAGGTCTTCAAAATAATCGATTTCTTCTGTATATAATTTTTCATAATTATATTGTTTGTTTATGCCTGAAATACACGCACAAGTATCTGATTTTTTTCTGTCTTCAATAAATTTTGGTAATATCATTTTCTTTTCAATCGGTAGTAGAGATATACAAGCAAGTCTAACATTGCCTTTTATCAAGGCTTCGTAATTTGACTGTGAATTTTTAGGTAGCTCCTTTACAAATTTTATTAACCATTTTGCTATATTATCTGAACAATCATGGGTTATTTTTAGCCAAGGGCTTTTTATTACATCGCTACTAAAGGCTTTTAATGTAGCATGTACGTGAAAATCCGCAAAAAAAAGATTGTCTATGCTTTCTTGTTTCTCCAAAATTTTTATAGCTTGCATCTTTTCAGAAGACAAGATTTTTGCTCCGACTAAATAAGAAATTGTTTTTTTAAAAAAGTACTTTCTTGTCATAATTATTAAAGTATGTTTATATTTAGTTTAAACTCTTGCCTGCATAGTCCAATATCTCTACTCGATCATCTAAAGGATAGGCAGTGCTATCTCGCGACAAATTCAACACCTTTTCTTGCGAAAATGCTTGGCTTGCAAAAAATAAAAAAACAAATAGGTATATAAGTTTAACCTTTAATAAAGTGAAAGACATAATAAATAGTTGTGAGGGGTTAATGATTAAGAATCTATTTATGTTATATATAAAACTTTGATTAACAGTGTTTTAACTTAGTAATAACCTCAATCAACTAATAGAAGTTGTTTGATAGGTCAAAGATACATATATTTTAGTATTTCTTGTTTTTTTGTATAAAGCACTAAAATATTATTGCAATGTTTTTCGAATGCCTACGACTACGGCTCGCCATAGAAAGCGCATAAAGCCCTCGTTTTGGGGGCGTATATACATAATATCACCTGTTTTGTGTCGATTCTTTTTTAGATTATTATTATTTTTGATGAATATATTGGCAAGAAAAGAGATAAACCCTCGTTTTTTATTTTCCTTTTTCGCGCTCAGCACATCAACCCTTAGGTGTTTGTAACCTGCCTCGAGTTCGCCTGTTGCTACTGAATCTTGCATTGCCAACCAAAAATGCACAGATTGGATTTTCCCTTTGCGAATTTGAACGTGTTTAGTTTTTTCAAGAAATTGATTCATGAAGTCAGCTTTCATTTCGCCCATATTGCCTATGATTTTTGCACTTAGGTTGGGTGTATTGAGTGCAAGGGCTAAATGCATATCTGTTTTACCCAAGCCCATTAGTTTGCTTTTTAAGGTAAGATATAGGCTGTCTTGTGCTTGTGGACGTGTACGAATGCCTTGAAATTGCGCATTGATATCCGTAATAAATAACTCTCCCTCGTCTTGCGCGCGAATTACTTTTTCGCGATAAAAAACGGCACTTCTCAGTAAATTCAAAGTATCGATGCTAACGGGGATTTTTACGCTGCGTAATTGTTCAGCAGGCATACGCCTACGGCGCGAAGCACTTCTTGGTAGTCGTCTATCGGCATAAATATCCACCCATAAACTATCCATTGTAACACTTTGGGCGCGAATAGCCTGGTCTTGTAAGAAAGAACTCAAGTCAATGCCTTGGGCTGACACACCTAAAACATGGGTTTGATATAGTTCTGTTTGAATAGTTTGCAGGCGAGTGCGTGCCTTGTCTGTAACGGTAGGCAAGATAGATAATCTATTTATATACAGTGCATTATGTTTATTTGTCAAAGTCAAATCTTGTGCTTGTACACGATACAAGTATTGTTGCAGATGTGTTTCATATCCTTTTATTTTGAGTGAAAACGCTTTGGCTTCAGGCAAGGATTCTTGCATCTTCCAACGAATTTGGTTTATATCACCTCGCTCAAGAGTGAAGGTATGCAAGTTTGTTTGTCTGGGCGTTTTATGATGTACTTTTAAGGCAATATTCAAAATTGTAAGCGTATCTGTTAATAATATAAAGTTTTTGGTTTGGGTAGATAAAGGTAATGCTTTCATATCAGATTTAGTATTTCGAGCTATATATAGCTCTCCTGTACCATCTTTTAGCTCTAAACTATTCATTTCAAGTGGCTTATTTAGAGATATGAGCGCAAAGTTTGCGGAGGCTTCTTGTACTTTTAGCCAAGATTCGGGCAAGCCTTCGGGTGATTTCCAAGCCATAGACATTTTATGAGCCTGAAAGCGTGGCGAAGGCTCTATTAATAGTTTCCATTCATTGATTTTTAAAGTAGTATTGGGATTTGTAAATGTATAATCTTTACCCTCTATGTCAATACTTGCCCAAGTCAGGGTATCTTTATAAGCTAATTTTGCGATACCTAAAGCCAATTCTGTTTCTTGTGTCCAGCGCGGCACTTGTTTTTCAGAGGCAAAATCAATCCTTACAAACGTAACTTTTGCTTTTTGTAATACGAGGGTATCAATAGATAAGTGCAAGGGCAGGTCTTGCTTCAGGTCATTCCACCAAGTCTTTTGTGCTGCTGTTTTAGTTGCCTCAAATAGCCAAAAAGTAAGCGTAGGGGCTTGAATAACTGCTTGTTGAATAGCTAAATGTTTGTCGAATATGACGGCTTCTAAGTTTGGAATATCTAATACAATACTTCGTAATGTACCTTCTGCCAACCATCTTCGTTCGGGAAATTTATCTCTAAACGCATTTAGATGGAGGGTTGATTTCCAAGAGAGGGCTTCTATTTCCCAAAGTGAACTGTAGGCATTTTTTCGAATGTTTTTCAGATTAAACTTATAAGTAAGTCCTTGTGCCTCGTAGGTGTATTGTTTGAGGATAAAAGCCAAACTATGGTCGTTCCAAAAGTGTGGCAATGAATCGCTATCATAATTACTTGCCTGCCCCAAGGCAATATCCAGCAACTGCCCATTTATATTTTCTACATAATGACGCGCCTTTAGTTGTTGGTTTTCATCATATATTTGCAGGGAAAAAGTGGCTTCTTTTAATAACAAAGTGTCTAAGCGTATATAGGCAGGCAAGTTAGCAAGGACTCGCTTTATCTTACCAAAAGCGGCATTATGTGGTTGTATATTTTTTTTGTCTATTGCTGCTTCTGCCTCTTTTGTTGTAGTAAATACGGTTACTTGTGCACCTTCTACGGTTAGTTTGTCCCAATCTAATTGCTGTTTCAGCATAAAGGATACAAAATCGATGCCATCGCCTCGCAATAATGGGACTACAATATTTATTTTTTCTTTTTTATAGTTGTTTTTGGTAGGCAAGAGGCTTAAATTTCGTATCCATAAGGTGCGTTTTTCTGCGTGTACTTGCACAGAATCTGCCTCAAGTGTGTAGGTATCTTCAGGGTTTTGATAATGGTACTTTTTTATATTTAAGTACAGTCTTTTTGTATCTATGTGTTCTATGGCAGATTCGTGTAAAGCTCTTCCAAGGTCTATTTTTAGTACCGTAAAGTTCAAACTTTCGAGGGTGTGTGTGGCGATAGCTTGCGTTTTTTGCTTGGCTTTATAAATTACATGAGCTTGGTGAACGGCAAGCGTATCAGCTTGAATATCAAGTGGAATAATACGCAGCATTTGTTCAAAGTTGCGGAGTTTTTGCCCCTCTTGTTTAGCCTTTGTAGCATCTAAATAACCCTCATAACGAGGCGAATACAAGTGTAGGCTACCTAAACGAAAGACTTGCGTATAAATCATTTTGTCAAAATCTACTTTACGCGCCAATAGACTTAGCACTTCCCCATGCGAAATAATAGTTTGGTAGGCAAACTGTGCTGCTATTTCTTGGGCAGGCAAGAGTGGTTTTAGGTATGCTTTTTCTAAACGCAATAAGGAGTCTTTGGACGATAAATACAGGTTTGCAATGCCTAATTCGTATAAGCCTGACGCGGTTCGATGGGCATAGTCGCGTGCCGAGAATGTAAAATCATGCACAAACAAAGGACTACCACTTTCTATGTGAAAATTTTGCTCTGTGTCGCTTTGGGTTGGGTGAGTTCCTATTTTTAAGGCGTGCAGTTCGATATTTACTTCTTTGGCGCGGTGGTATCCTTCTTTGGTGTGGTGGGCGACAGGTTGCCGAAATTCAAAACTTGCCTGCCTGACCGAAAGCGTGTCTATAGATAGATACAGAGGGAAATTGCGCAGGCGTGCTTTCAAATCTTGTGGAAAAGGAATAGGGGCTGTTGCCTTGTCCTCAAGTATTATTTTGGCAATTTTAGTATGTATATATAAAGCAGGTTGGCGTACAATGGCGTGTTTAATTTTAACGGTTTGTTGAAAAAACGCCTCATTAAAGTTAATACCTTTGGCTTCAAACGATGGTAGTTTTACTATGATTTTATCGAGCTTGCCTGCCTGCTGCACGCTGTCGGCATTGGGCGCGTAATGAATATGGCGCAATAGCAGGCTTGAATCGCGCATACGTGCTGTGAGCGATAAGGCGTGCAGGTTGTGAAGTTGGTCAGGTGTCCGATAATGATAGTCAGAAACTTGTATATCAAAATCTGCTAAACGTATGGCTGTCGCAATGTTGAGTGCTTGCAAGGTTACGTCTAAGCGTGAAAATTGATGGAATATCTTGCCTGCCCGCAAAGTCAATTTGGCGCGTTTGAGTTGTATTTTTTGAATATACAGAGCTGGCGTAAAAGTGCGTACAAACTGTTGCAAATTTGCGGGAATTTCTTGTATGTTCAATGACTTTTGTATTTTTGGATTAAAAAAATCAAGGGTTGGTTCTTCCAATATTAAGGCAGCAACCTCTATTTTTCGGGTAGTCCAATATGTCCACCAAGCGATATGTTTGATATGTACTTTTTTAGCTTTAAGGTCAAGCCTTAGGCTTTTACTTTCTTTTGGTTTTAGGCTGTGAAGTTGAACACCTTGCACTTCTAAAGACATTCGCCACACACTAAAATTCAACTCCTTTATTTGTAACTTGTATGTACCCTTTGTTCCGTTGTGTACTTGTTCTATGAGCCAATTTTTTAAATAGGGGTCAAGGTAGTATCGTATCCACAAAGTACCCATACCAAACAATAAAATAAGCACAAGCGTACTTCCCAAAAGCCATCGTTTGAGGGCTTTGTATTTTTTTGGTAGGGGCTTGCCTACATTTTTATGGCTTTCAGTTTGCATGGCTGGCGCAAAGATGACACAAGGTACGGCTTTTTTATGAAACGGGCAAATTTCTATAACAACTATACTAGACTTCCTGCGAAAGTACCTTTTCCCTCTCTCAAAATGGAGAGTGGGCAGGGTGTGAGGCTTCTAAAAAACACTTTCGCAAGAAGTCTAATTATATTTTACAAGCATAAAACAAGATATGCTTTACGATAACGCGTTTGCAAGTAGCGTTTTCATAAAGCACATCATAAATCTTTGAAAAATTATTGTTTGGGGTGCATACCAATTAGTTCGCTAATAACTTGGGTTGCATTTTGAAGATATAAATCTTTTTTCTCTTTTTTATTTTCTGGTTTCTCTTCTTTTTTAGGTTCTTCTTCTTCATCTTCGAGGTCTGCTTTCTCTTTTTGTTTCTTCTCGTAATCGGCTATTTCCTGCTTGCGTTTGGTTTCGTTAAGCGATATTTTAGTATTTTGGCGCAATTTGCGGAGGTCGGCTGTATTTTCTATAAGTTCTTTAAGTTCGGCATCAGTTTTCAGACGCTTTTCAAAAGATTTGCGAAGGCTTTCGATGATTTTTTCAGATAGTTGTCCTGATGGTGTATATTTGGCAGAGCGAATTTCGTCCCAAGGGAGCGCGGCGCGTTCTGAGGCTTCGCTAAATTCGCTTCTATCAAAGGCGGCAGGCAAGGCAATGTCAGGTTTTACGCCTATGTTTTGGGTGCTACTACCTGTAATACGGTAATATTTTGAAAGCGTAACGTTGATTTGTCCATGTTGTGTTCCTTTTTCGCCACGTATATAGGCTGCCAAATCTACAGGGCTTTGTACAGTACCTTTACCATAAGTTTGTTCGCCAATAATAACCCCACGTTTATAGTCTTGAATAGCTCCTGCAAAAATCTCGGAGGCTGAAGCACTAAACCCATTCACCATAACACCTAATGGCCCGTCATATACGACAGCGGGGTCTTCATCTTCATCAGCTTCTATTTCTCCACGCATATTTCGAACCTGCACTATTGGACCTGTTTTGATGAATAAACCTGTAAGGTCTATGGCTTCTTTGAGTGAGCCGCCACCATTGTTGCGTAGGTCGATAATAATGCCTTGTGCGCCTTCTTCTTTTAATTCTTTGAGTGCGTTGCGTGTATCGCGACTGGTGCTTTTGTAATTTGCATCGCCTGATTGATAGGCTTTGAAGTCAATATAAAAAGAGGGAACTTCTATCACGCCAATTTTATAGCTTTTGCCATTTTGGGTGTGTTGTACCATCTTCTTTTTGATAGTTTCTTCTTCAGTTTTGATTTTCTCACGCACTATTTTGATTTCTTTGGGTGGTGTAGAAAGGCTTGCGCCTGCAGGAATAACTTTTAGTCGAACTGTAGTACCTTTTTGCCCTCTGATGAGTAGAATAGCCTCGTCTAATCGCCAACCTACAATGTCCTCATAATCTGCCTCGCCTTGGGCAACGGCTATGATTTTATCGCCTGCTTTTAATTCCTTGCCTTTGAAAGCAGG
The DNA here is from genome assembly GCA_043748375.1 of Cytophagales bacterium. Lineage (GTDB taxonomy): Bacteria > Bacteroidota > Bacteroidia > Cytophagales > Microscillaceae > RDXI01. Next base: position 2,618 of record JAYTNK010000613.1, on the reverse strand, counting down.
GCCGCCTGCCATGACTTCGTCGATAGTTGTATAGTCATCATCTAACCGCAATCGCGCTCCAATACCTTCAAATGAGCGTGTCATGTTCATATTGAAGTTTTGGGAAGAAACGGGCGAGAAGTAATTTGTATGTGGGTCGTAGCTTTCCGTTACACAATTCATGAAAATCTGAAAAACGTCTTCGCTATTAATTTGCTTGATGGATTTGCGATACGTTTCATATCTTTTTTTGAGCGTACTGCGTATTTCGGCTTCTGTTTTCTTGCCTATCTGCAAGTTGAGCATTTGGTTTTTGATTTGCTTGCGCCACTCCTCATCAAGGTCAGTTTCAGTATTTGCCCAACTACGTTTTTTGCTGTCAGTTTCCAACATTTCATTTTGGGTAAATTCGACAGGGTTTGTTTCGATAGCTTTCAATATTTTCTCAACACGTGTTAATACACGTTCTTTATAAACATTGAAAATATCATAGGCGGGGTCCAGTTCGCCTTTTTGCAAGTAGTCGTCAAGTTGCTTGTTGTATTTGTCTAAGAATTTAATATCCGAAGCCAAAAAATACAATTTGCCGTTGTCTAAACTCTCAAAGTAGGCTTTTAGCGTAGCTGTTGAGATGTCGTCATCTAATTTTTTGCGTGTATAATGGTTGCCATTCAAAATATTCGTTAGTACAAACGCTTTTTTGAGTTGTACGCTTTGTGGCTTCACCATCAAGGTATCGGGCAATTTACTGCTGTACAATACTTTGGGCAATACTTTTACAATCGGGAGTTGTGTGGTTGAGCCTGTTGAAAAACTCCATGCAAGTAGCAATAAAATAGGTAATGGCATAAAATATAAGATTTTTTTCATGGTTATTTTTCCGACTTCAGATGCTTTCTCGATTTTTGGCAGGCAAGTTGTTTGTGTATATGCATTTCCAAACCCATGTTTTTACACCTTGCCTTGCTTCATGATTTGAAAACACGCTTCTCAATATGTATCGAAATACAAGCAAGTATTACAAATTTGGCGTGTAGATGATAGCATTCCGCAAACTATAAATCATTAGTATCTAAAAACGATATTTTAGGTAGTTTTATTGTATCTATAACATTGGCTTTATAAAACGCTTGTTAAAATAAAAAACCTACTTTATAAGCATCATCTAGCAGTTCTGGTTGTCGTAGTAGTGCCTGCGAGAGGATACGCTACGATATTTTTGGTTATTTTTAAAAAAATTTGGTGTGAAATCACTGTTTGTACTATTTTAAAAATTCCAACAAATCTCCAATGTTAGACTACTTATAAAAAATATGTAAATTTCTACAAATAAAAAATACTCTAAAACATATAAAATATTTTTTATGCGAAAATTTTTGAAGTTAGACACTAAATAAGCACAATAATCAGGTACATTCATAACACATAAACAAAATTCAAAGCAAACTCGTTTGAATCAATAAAAAACTTTCAAAGTTACTAGTATCATAGCAGACACATGATTTTGATATGCAAAATTATTTGTTTAAACTTGCTACTCTTTTATCACTCACCAAAAACATGATAATTAACCAACAAAAATGGACGGCTACACAAGGTTGGAAAGCCTATAAAGGCTCGCCTGCCCTAAAAGAAGCACACCTTGTAATTGGCTTTGGAAAACGCGAAATATTGGCAGATGAGGCGCGTTTTGACGAAATTCGCGCCATGTATCCTGACGCACGTATTTTGCTTGCCTCCACATCAGGCGAAATATTAGACGCTGAAGTAAGCGATGACAGCATCGCTATCACAGGTATTTGGTTCGAAAACACGGCTATTGCCACCGCTAAAACCCATACGGCAGGCAAGGATAGCAAACACAGTGGCATCGACTTAGCGTCTCAATTTGAGAAAGAAGGGCTAAAGCACATCTTTGTTTTATCGGAAGGCTCTACCATCAATGGAACTGCCCTTGTGGAGGGTATGCACGAAGTATTAGGCAATAAAATCACCATAACAGGTGGATTGGCAGGCGATGGGGCTGCATTTTCCAAAACTACAGTAGGATTGGATGGTACGCCACAAGAGTTTGAAGTCGTAGCAGTTGGCTTATATGGCGAAGCTATTTCGGTGGGTTATGGCTCATTTGGAGGCTGGGAAGCCTTTGGTGCAGAACGCCTCGTTACAAAAGCAGAAAACAATGTCTTATATGAATTAGACGATAAACCTGCTCTTGAGCTTTACAAGCTATATTTAGGCGATAAAGCGGCAGATTTGCCAGCCTCCGCCCTCTTATTCCCGTTAAGTATCATTGATGAAAACGGATTACCGTTGGTGCGCACTGTCTTAACCATAGACAATGAAAAACAAACTATGACCTTCGCAGGCAATATACCTCAAGGTTGCAAAGTGCGCCTCATGAAATCTAATACAAACAAACTCGTTGAAGGTGCAGGCAATGCCGCCCAAAATAGTTTAGATGTATTAGGTGTGAGCAATACACCTTCTTTGGCTCTCTTAGTCAGTTGTGTAGGTAGAAAACTCGTATTAAAGCAACGCATAGAAGAGGAAATAGAAGCTGTAAAAGACCTTTTAGGCGAAAATGCACACATTTTAGGATTCTATTCTTATGGTGAACTCGCACCTACAGGAGAGGA
>JAYTNK010000612.1:0-10348 GCA_043748375.1 Cytophagales bacterium | reverse complement strand
GTGATGCGGCTGGCATGACGCCGGAAGAGGCTCGTGGCGACGGCTGGCGGAACGCCCTGCACGAAGAAGACCGGGAAAGGGTCGTCAAAGATTGGCTGCAATCAGTCCAAAGCGGGGGGAGCTGGGGCTTTGAGTATCGTTTCAAAAGCCGTGACGGCAAAGTGACCTGGCTTTACGGGAGTATCGCGAAAATCATGAATCCGGATGGCTCGGTCCTCGGATATGCCGGAACCAATGTCGACATCACCGAGCGCAAGCGGGCGGAGGAGGAACTGCGGAACTCGCTGGCGTTTTCCAACAACTTGATCCACTCGATTCAGGATGGGGTCTCAGTGCTGGATCCGAACGGCGTGGCCATGGATGCCAACCCGGCTTTGTGCCGGATGACCGGCTTTTCACTCGAGGAACTGATCGGCGTCGGACCACCACATCCCTACTGGCCGCCGGAAGAGCATGAGCGGATTTTTGCCGCCCTCAGCGAGACGATGAAAGGCGGGCCGCACACCTTTCAATTGACCTTCATGCGCCGGAACGGGGAGCGCTTCCCGGTGATCGTCAGTCCGTTCTCCGTCGTGAGCAAGGATGGTAGCATCCTCAGTTACGCGGCGACGGTGACTGACGTCAGCGAGCGCATGCAAGCTCAGGCGGCACTGGCCGCCGAGCGGAACCTGCTCCACTCGCTGGTGGATTTACTGCCCACCTGGGTCTTTGTGAAAGACCCCGAAAGCCGCTTCCTGGTGGCCAACCAAGCCTGCGCGACCAACATGGGTGCAGCATCGCCGGAGGCGATGGTCGGCATGTCCGATGCGGATTTCTACCCGCCCGAAGTCGCGGCCCGCCTGCGGCTCGAAGAGTTAGACGTCTTGAATGGCACTCCTGTGGTGAACCAGGAAATCGTCAAGGAATCGCCCGACGGCAGGCGTCACGTCTTGCAGGTCCACAAAGTGCCGTTGCGCGACCGCGACGGCACCATCACCGGCTTGGTCGGTGCCGGCTTCGACATCACCGAGCTGAAAGCGGTGGAAGCCGAGCTGCGGGCGAGTGAAGCATTCCAACGGAACATTCTGAACTCACTGCCGGCCCACATCGCGGTCCTCGACCAGGCGGGAGTCATCGTGGAAGTGAATGAACCGTGGCTGCAATTCGCCCGCGACAATGGCACCCCGCCCATCGAGAAAATCGGCGTGGGTGCGAAGTATCTGGAAGTCTGCCACACGGCTTGGCTGGAGGGCGACGCCTATGCGCTGGCCGCCGTCGCCGGACTGGAATCCGTGCTCGCGGATAAACAAACGCGCTTCACGCTGGAGTATCCGTGCGACTCGCCGGATTGCGCCCGCTGGTTTGCCATGGAAGTGCTCCATTTGGGAAACGGAGAGGGTGCCATCGTCGCGCACACCGATATTTCCGAGCGCAAACAAGCGGAGGAAGCACTGCGTATAAGCGAGCAACAACTAAAAACAATTATTGAAACAGAACCAGAATGTGTAAAGGTGGTGGCTATAAACGGAGAGTTATTGGAGATGAATGCCGCAGGTTTAGCTATGTTAGAGGCGGACTCTTTAGAAGAAGCAAAAAATTACGGACTTATAAAATTTATCTTGCCTACCCACCGCGATGCCTTTAGTGATTTGCACGAACGCGTTATAAATGGCGAAAATGGCTTATTAACCTTTCAGATACAGGGGCTTAGAGGTACTTACCGATGGATGGAAACACACGCTACCCCCCTGAAAGATGAAAATGGCAACATCACAAAACTATTAGCCGTTACCCGCGACATTACAGAGCGAAAACAAGCCGAAGAAAAATTTAAACGAAGCAACCAATTGTTAGAAGAGACGCAAGCCATAGGCAAGTTGGGCGGGTGGGAATTCGATTTGCTTACAAGCGAGATTTACTGGACGGCGGAAACTTATAGAATTCACGATACCTCGCCAGAAGAGTTCAATCCAACTATAAATGCGGATATGGACTGTTTCTTGCCTGAATCAAAAGAAATCATTACTGAAGCGTTAGCGCGGGCTATGACGGAAGGCAAAGGCTATGATTTATACTTAGAAACCTACACTACCAAAGGACGGAAAATACATGTAAGAACGACTTGCGAAGTTACGCTATTAGAAGGAAAGCCCGTAAAGCTTGCAGGAATATTCCAAGATATTACCTCACAAAAATTAGTAGAGGAGCAGATGGATATGCAAAACAAAAAATTGCAAATCCAAAATAGGGAGTTGGAACAATTTACCTACATCGCCTCTCACGACTTGCAAGAGCCCCTGCGTACATTAGTGAGCTTTACGGATCTTTTACAACAAGAATATACAGGCAAGCTCGACGGAAACGCTACGTTATACATTGATTTTGTTGCTAAATCTGCTAAACGTATGCAAGCCTTAGTAAGAGGGCTTATGGATTATGCCAGAATTGGCAAAGAACGCACGCTCATCTATCTCGATTGCTATCAAATCGTACAAGAGGTATTGGCTGATATGACTATGGTCATCAAAGAACGCAAAGCAGAAATAACTGTAGAATCTTTACCAAAACTATATGGTTATGCCATAGAATTGAGGCAACTATTCCAAAACCTTATTAGCAATGCCTTAAAGTTTACTGCCAAAGATGTTATACCAAAAATCCATGTTGGTGTGAAAGAGCAAGCCAATGAATGGCTCTTCTTAGTACAAGACAATGGTATTGGCATTGAGGAAAAAGACAAAGATAAAATATTTATTATCTTCAAACGTTTACACAATCACCAAGCCTACGAAGGTACAGGCATAGGACTTTCGCACTGCAAAAAAATAATAGACCTACATGGCGGTAGTATATGGATAAATTCTATACTCAACCAAGGCACTACTTTTAATTTTACTATTCCAAAAAATAAACACGTATGACAAACAAACTAAATTCTGTACTATTAATTGATGATGATGAAGGTACAAACTACATTAACCGAAAAATCGTTGAAAATGCGGATATCGCACATCATATTCAAACGACCTTGAACGGGAAAGAGGCGATTCAATATCTTACGCACACAGGTATATACGAACAACTTGCCTACCCTCAACCCGAACTAATTCTGCTCGATATCAATATGCCTGTAATGGACGGCTGGGAGTTCTTAGAGGCTTACCATCACCTTGAAGAAAGCCAAAAGACCAAAGCAATCATCGTAATGCTCACCACTTCCTTCAATCCAGATGATAAAACAAGAGCAGAAAAGAATGCTAATATTTCAGGATTTAAATACAAACCCTTGACTATGGAGATGGTGAATGAAATTATGACAGAGCATTTTGTCTAAAAAAATTCAGCAGGTAGTACTCCTGCCGAAATTTTTCAGTTTTTTACAACCCACCCATTTTTAATATAAGCTGAAACGCCTCCTCACTTACAGACATTACCGACAAACGGCTTTGTTTGATAAGTGGTAGGGTTTCAAGTTCAGGCTCAGCCTTAATTTGAGCTAAGGTTACATGGGTAGGCAAGGCAGTAACAGGCACAATATCTACCGCTACCCAACGTGCATCTGCTATAGTAGGGTCAGGATATGCCGAAGTAGCTATGCGCCCAAAGCCCACGATACATTTGTCTGTTATACTATGGTAAATCAACACGAGGTCATTTACTTCCATTGCCCTCAAGTTATTTCGCGCTGTATAATTGCGCACACCATCCCACATTGCTTGTTGCTGGGTTACAAGGTCTTGCCAAGAAAATGCTTCTGGTTCTGTTTTTACAAGCCAATATTGCATGATAAATTATTTAATTAAATTTTTTTGTTTAATATTTAAAATTAAAAACACATAAAAAATATTTTTATATAATAATTATGTGTGTTTTATTACCAAAAATTGAAAATTGAAAATTTTTATAGGTTTCCTAACCACATTTCTAAACATAACATGGCCCATAATTCGCTACTGTAGTCTTGTTTTTGCGCAAGGTGTTGTTTGATAATGTATTTTATTTGGTGGGTAGGCAAGTAATTTTGCAGTAAACTATGTGGACTGTTTAGCAACGAAATATATTCCTTGCCTGCCGACTCGCGTAGCCACTTGCCTATAGGTACGCCAAAACCTTCTTTCCGCCTTTGTGTATAAATTTGCCCTCCTTTTGCATTTAATATGTCTTTTAATAACCATTTACTACCATTTTTTAACTTAAAACTTGTATATAACTGATTAGCATAATTTACCAACTTGCTATTTAAGTATGGTACGCGAATTTCAAGCGCGTGTTGCATACCTGCACGGTCATTGAGCGCGAGTATATCATGTTGCAAATAATTTTCTTGGTCGTGTATTAAATAATCAAGTGCAGTGTTGGCAGAGTAGGGTAGGGGCAGGCAAGCAAAATTTGATTTGATAGTAAAATTCAAACGGATAAAATTATCCCAAGTCTGTGCTTGTGAGAAGCTTAAGTCTTTCGCAAATTTTTTCAACAACCTAAAATGCTTGCGAAAAGCGTGTGCAAAACCTGTAGGCAACATAGAACCGCCTAACTTTAGTAGGGGGTAGGCAAGCATAAGTGCGCTATAATATTTTTGATAATAATAGAAGGCTTTATGCCGATAATACCCTGCAAAAAGCTCGTCTGCGCCTGCTCCAGAAAGCACAAACTTAACTGTTTTATGCGCCTCGCCTGCCAATAACTGCGTGAGCCAATACGCAACGTCAGCTATAGGTTGGTCTATAGTTTTGATAAAGGCAGGCAAGTCTTTCAAAAGCGTACTATCTACTTCAATCGTATGCAAGTTAGCTTTAAATTGCTTGGCAGCAAGGGTAGAAAAATGAAAATCAGCTGTGCCAAAATTACTTTCAGTCGCTGTGTTGGCTATAGTAAAGGCAGGCAAGTTGGTATAGCCTTGCTCATGCAAAATTGCCAATAATAAAGTGGAATCTACGCCTCCACTCAAAAACAAACCAAACGGCACATCGCCTACTGTTTCGCTAACTACCGCTTGAGTTAATATGTCCGCCAAACCGCTATGCCTTTCGGTAGGCAAGTGCAACGCATTCATAGTCCGTTGAATAGGTTTAACAGGCGTTATAGATTGAAAAAAAGTTTTATCAGGCTCGGCGTAACGGTAGGCAAGGTAATGATAAATTTGTGTGTCAGCCAATCGTTTTTCTACCAAACCTGTAGCCAAAATGCCTCGTATTTCGGAGGAAAGAATCAAATAATGGGAATCTTCATATTTATATAACGGCTTTACGCCCATCGAATCGCGTGCATACAACAACGTTTGCGTGTGGGTGTCGTACCAAACAAAAGCAAAAATACCCAACCCTTCCATGTCTGAAAAATGGGCTGGCAAGGTAGGCGCGTGGTAGGCAAGCCAATACAATAAAACCTCACTATCTGAAGCAGTAACGAATGAATATTGCTGTTGTAAAATCTGTTTAATAATTTTATAGTTGTAAATCTCCCCATTAAAAATCATTATATATCGATTATCTATCGAATGAAGCGGTTGATTTGCCCTTGCCTGCAAGTCTATAATTTTCAGGCGATTATGTCCAAAAAATAATTGCCTATCAGCTTCTTCATGCACATGCCACGCGCTATGTTCGCGCCCTCTGTGCGCAATAGCTTCATTCATAGCCTGAATAGGCACACTATTTAATTGTTTTTTTTTATCTAATATAAAATTTATACCACACATACATATTATATTTAGCGAATTTCCTTTTTGAAATAAACTTATAGAGTTGCTAACGTATCCCAGTCAGCGCTTGTTAAAAGTTGCAGATTATCTGTTATTTTTTCGATATCCCAATGCCACCATTGAAGCCTGAGCAACAACGCGATTTGCTCGTCAGAGAAACGCTTTTTAATGATTTGTGCAGGATTGCCGCCCACAATCGTATAAGGGGGAACGTCTTTAGTAACTACCGCTTGGGCAGCAATAATAGCACCATCACCAATCGTTACGCCCGCCATAATAGTAGCTTTATAGCCTATCCAAACATCATTTCCAACCGTAACATCTCCTTTTTGAGGATACTCCTTGCCTGCCATTGCCTCTCCCCAACTATCGCCAAAAATAGCAAACGGGTAAGTAGAAAAACTATCGATAAGGTGATTAGCACCATTCATAATAAAGGTTACGTCTGAGGCAATCATGCAAAACTTGCCTATGCACAACCTGTCGCCTATAAAATCAAAATGATAGCGTACATTGCGTTCAAAGTTATGTACAACTTCAAAATCATCATAATAGGTGTAATCGCCCACGCTGATAAGGGGGTTTTGAATAATGTTTTTCAGAAAACATAAGCGTTCATAATTGGCTAAGGGAAATATGGTGTGAGGGTTAGGGGCTTGAGTTTGCATACGTAGCAGTTAGCGTATAATTTGGATATATTTTGTGTTAATTTCTACTTCAGTAATTTCTATTTCGTATTGGGTTTCAAGGGCTTCAAAAACACTGTGTTTGATAATGCGAGAGAGTTGAAGCAAGGGTAAATCGTTTGCCTCTGTTCCAAAAGGTTCTTCTACTTCCTCCGAAACCACTTCCACACCCACAAGCGCGTAGGCTATTAAGGCGACTGTAGGAATGGTATAATAAAACATACTTGCCACAATACCAAATGGTAGCGCAAGGACATATATCAGAATAAAAGTTTTGATATAGCTATTGTGCGAAAATGGAATAGGCGTGTTTTTTATTCTTTCGCAAATGCCCATCACGTTTATCATCGCATCTAATTGTCCAAAAAGTGGTACCTTATCCGATTCGCTAAAAGTACCATCTTTAATGCGCTCTACGATACGCTCATATAGTTGTGTAGCAATACAATAAGGCACGTGTTTGGCGTGTTGAAGCGTTTCTAAATAGGTTTTTCCAAGTGGTTCTATTTCGTGCCAATGCGTAAATTCGCGCAAATGCGCCTGCAAACTATAGGCAAAATTGGCTATCTGTGCCGCAAAATATTTACGGTCTTTAGCGGCATCTTTAGCTAAAAGTGCGTTTAGATTAGCCGCAAGAGAGCGACTTTGATTGATGAGCGTTCCCCATGCCACGCGTCCTTCCCACCATTTTCCATACGAGGTATTGAGGCGGAATACCAACATCAAGGACAAAATAACGCCTAACAACGAGAAAAATAAAGGATTTACGTCTATTCTTTTAGGCAAGACCGCTAAATCGATAACCACGACTACAGTTGTGTAAATACTGATGTAGAAGATGTATTTGAATAGTACGCGTGTAGTAAATGCCTTATTGAAGCTCAAATATATCTTCAGCAATGTTGTTCCCCAATTCTTGGTATCGTAAATAATCATGTAGCAAACGTATTTTGCCTACAAAGATAAAGGGTTTTTCGCATTTTTTACAGTCGTCAATACGTTTGCGCTTAGCAAACTATATTTTTTCGTGAAAATTATCATAAAAAAAGCCTCCACATGGGAGGCTTTTTTGTGATTGACAAGTTAGCAATATGGTTATGACTTTTTATCATCTCCTTCAGCTCGGATACGCATTTCGTAATCGTGTGTGCTGTTCAAGATTTTAGTATAAGCGCGATAAATTAGATTGGTTTGGCGAAGCGTAACATAGTTCTTGCTCATTTCCAAATACTCTATCATTTCTTGCAATTGCTCCAGCTTATTGGCTGTATCTGTATATTTTATGTACAATTCATTCACATCAAAGAAACCTTGAATAACCCCTACAATAGAGATAAAAGCACTTATTAGGAGGGCGAAGAAGTTTACAAACCAATCTATACCCAAACTTTTCATGTAGTCTGTGATATTCAAACCTAACAAGACCGTTACAAAGGCGGCAAGCATAGACGACATAAGGCGAAAAGTCAAAGCCCATTTGCGCGAACTTTGTTCGTATTTACGATATGTTTTTTGGTCTTCTACTATTTTTACTTTTAACCAATTGAGTTTTACAAAAATCTCATCGCTATCTTCAGGGTTGCTTTTTTTACGCAATTTTTGCTCATCAAGCAATTCTTCGTTTACTATTTTGAGATAGTCGCGTAGCTCCGTTTGCGATTCTTTAATAATATCTGCTGCATTAGGATTAAACCCCATCGCGGTTTGCGCGTTTTCTTGGAAGGTGTTAATCATATTCTTGCTTGTTTCCAAGCCTTTGTTCACTTCCTCACGCCTATTCATGTTCTCCTGATGGCGTAGCTGCTCTTTCTGAATAGGGTTGAGGTTATTTTGCGGATTGTTGTTTGCGGTTGTATTAGTGTTGCTATTGTTGTTTCCGCCGTTGCCACCAGCTTCGCCCCCAAACCAACCGCCTACCGAATCGGCATATTGGCTGAGCGCGTCTTTGGCAGGGTCTTCCTTCTCGCTTGATTCGTGTCCACCCGAAACATACTCGTCTTTATCATTGTCGCTATGTTGTTCAGACGCGTCAGTATCGCCAAATAACGAATCGATATCGCTACTTTCGTCTTTTTTTTCTGAATTAGTACTAATTCCACCTTGTTCAGACAGTTTAGAGAAGGGGTCATCATTTTCAATAGCCATAAATTTAATGCTTTTGGATTAGAAGATAGTCGTAAAAAATGAACTCAGGTATGCTGCTCTTCCTAAAAATTAGAAGAAAGGAACAAGCTGTTTTTATTATTTTACACCAAAATTAGTCTTTTTTTGATTTTATCCAAAAAAAAATAGGCAAGTTCTTGCAAAAATCTATCAAAATAAATATAACTTATTTATTATCAAGCATTTACATTTTTATTTTTTTCATTATTTCTTTTAGTTTTTGGACAAAATAGGAAAAAGAACTACCTTTGCAACCTAATCTTTATCCAACAAACAAAACAGTTATGAACATCATCATACCTATGGCAGGCAGAGGCACTCGCCTACGCCCTCACACCCTTACTTTGCCTAAGCCTTTGTTGCCTATAGCAGGCAAGCCTATGGTGCATCGACTCGTAGAAGACATTGTGAAGGTATGTAATCAGCCTGTCGCTCAAATCGCTTTTATAATAGGGCGTGACTTTGGAGATGAGGTAGAAAAACAACTTTGTGAAGTGGCTGAAGCGGTAGGCTCAAAGGGTACTATTCATTACCAAGAAGAGAAGTTAGGTACTGCCCATGCTATTCTTTGTGCTGCCGAAGCGTTAAAAGATGACACGGTAATTGCTTTTGCAGACACGCTTTTTAAGGCTGACTTCGTCTTAGATACTACCGCAGAAGGTATTATTTGGGTGCAAAGTGTCGCTAATCCTTCTGCTTTTGGTGTGGTAACTTTGAATAAAACGGGAATTATAGAAGGGTTTGTAGAAAAACCAAAAACTTTTGTATCTGACTTAGCTATTATAGGTATTTATTATTTCAAAGATGGCGAATATTTGCGTAAGGAATTACAGTATTTATTGGACAATAATCTACAAGAAAAAGGAGAGTATCAACTTACCAATGCCCTTGAAAATATGCGTGCAAAAGGTATGAACTTCCGTGCACAAAGCGTAACAGAATGGCTCGACTGTGGCAATAAAGAAGCCACTGTATTCACAAATCAACGTTATTTGGATTATCTGAACGGACAAGACCTTGTCTCGCCTACCGCAGAGCTAACTAATACTGTTATCATTCCGCCTGTATTCGTAGGTGACGGCGCGAAAATCCACAATGCTATCATAGGGCCACACGTATCGGTAGGCAAGAATTGCCAAATATCGGACTCTATCATCAAAAACAGCCTCATTCAAGAAAATACGACTATCCAAAATGCGAATCTAACAGACAGCCTTTTTGGAAATTTTGTTAAATATGCGGGTAAGCCAGACGATTGTAGCTTAGGTGATTATACAACTGTAAACCTTTAACAACAAAAAAAACACAATCCGCTCAAAAAGCAAATTGTGTTTGATAACTTATCCTTTACCCAGTTTTATTTCTACTTTTTTTTCTCACTAACTTTACGCAATATTATTTATTTTTTTTGAATATGTGTTAATAAACAAAGGAGATTTCTATTTTTTTTATGCTTTTTTTCTAAAATAGGTTTAAAATTGCACTCAAAAAAGTAAAAGTTAGACAAAACAAAGGCTTTTTAAAAGAAATTCCGCAAGGTTTTATAAACCTTGCGGAATTTCTTTTAAAATAAACCTCGCAAATAAAAAGCTAAGGAATGAAAATTAGACTTCCTGCGAAAGTACCTTTTCCCTCTCTCAAAATGGAGAGAGGGCAGGGTGTGAGGCTTCTAAAAAACACTTTCGCAAGAAGTCTAATTAATAAACACGCATTTTATAGCGTATCCTCAGATTAAACGCATCAAAATTTTCGAGCTTTCAAATGTGTGAAAATTGCTACCATTCCCCCAATTTCATTGGGGGCTATTCGTAAATTCAAC
>JAYTNK010000611.1:0-6884 GCA_043748375.1 Cytophagales bacterium | reverse complement strand
GTTGAATTTACGAATAGCCCCCAATGAAATTGGGGGAATGGTAGCAATTTTCACACATTTGAAAGCTCGAAAATTTTGATGCGTTTAATCTGATTCTGAATAAGTAATTTTTTATTCTGCATTTTTTTAGGTAGTTTTGCTTTATGATACTTAAAGACAAGCGTGAAAGCAACTAAAAATAGAAAAATACGAAAACGAAATGCATGGTTAGGTTTTATAGCGAGTTATGCATTTTATAACTTGCCTGTGCAGTTATTTATCCACAATGTTAAGCGAAATCTTATCATTCTAACCCTGTGGGGCTTGCTGTTTGGTATTATTACCGAAAGCGTGGCGAAAATGCTGGGCGTACCTTCCCTATTCCTTGATGCAGAATATAGAGGTCAGGTAAATTTCTGGAGCTTTTTCTTTCTTGGGGCAAGCATAGGTATATTTATTATGTCATATCATATTACTTGCTACATACTGAATACACCGCATTTTAGTTTTATAGGGCAATTACCGCGTCCTTTTACTGTCTTTTGCATTAATAATAGCCCTATCCCTTTTCTGTTTTTACTCGTATATGCAAGATGTTTATGGCATTTTCAACATACACAACAAGGCATTACAGGAGCTATGGTTTGGGAGTTTACGACTGGGTTTTATGTAGGCGTATTGAGTGCGGGGAGTACGATTTTCTTATATTTTGCGCTTACAAACAACGATGTCTTCCGTGTTTTGGCAAAACGAGTGGATAGCAGCCTGAAGCGTAGCACGATTGTGCGCGTAAATGTACTACATAGAGCGCAAGATGCGCGACAACACATAGCTCGAATAGATACCTACATTACACCTTTTTTTCGCTTCAAACGATTGCCTCAAAGTGCGCTTTTGGACAATGAAACTATTCTGAAAGTGTTTGACCAAAACCACTTAAACGGAGTGATTATCCAATTTGCTATTTTGGGTTTAATGTTATGGGCAGGCACGTTACGCGATTATGAGGCATTTCAAATACCTGCAGCGGCAAGTTTGATGTTGTTATTTACCATTATGCTCATGGTAGCGGGGGCTATCAATTATTGGTTTCGCGGATGGGCATTTACAGTAAGTTTAATCTTATTATTTGGTGTAAATTTTATGATGCAGGCGCAAGTTTGGGTTTCAAAATATGAGGCTTATGGGCTTGATTATCAAGGTAAAAAGGCAGATTATTCGCTCAAGCGTGTAAAGGAATTAAGCCAAGATGAGTTCTACAAACACGACAAAGCCTTCACGCTCATGGCTCTTGAGAATTGGAAGAAGAAACACGCTGCCAAGCTGGGCATAGGCGAAAAGCCTAAAATGATATTGGTTTGCGTGAGTGGCGGTGGGCAACGCGCTGCAGTGTGGGCAATGCGCACTTTGCAAGTAGTGGATAGCACCCTGCAAGGCAAGTTCATGGATCATACCATGCTTATTTCGGGTGCTTCAGGGGGATTGGTTGGTGCTGCCTATTTTCGCGAATTGCGCTTGCGTCAATTACTTTATTTGGAGGAAAGAGGGAATGAGCCTATCAATCCTTATCACCCACGTTATTTGGATAACTTGGCAAAAGACAATCTGAATGCTATTACCTTTAGTTTAGTCGTGAACGACATTTTTTTTGGTTTCCAAACCTTCAAATATGCAGGCATGACTTATTACAAAGATAGAGGCTATGCCTTTGAGCAACAATTAAACAGCAATACGGAAGGCGTTTTAGATAAAGCCTTATGCGAATACCGTGAACCCGAATTGCTGGCTCAAATACCCATGCTTATCATCTCGCCTACCATCGTGAACGATGGGCGCAAGCTATTTATCTCGCCTATGCCCATATCGTATATGACCATGCCCGCCATAGAACGCGCCCGCTTTTTGAATCAAAAAACGAAGGGCATTGAGTTTTCAAGATTTTTTGAGGAGCAAAAAGCAGGTGGTTTGCGCTTCTTGAGTGCCTTGCGCATGAATGCCACCTTTCCCTATATTACACCCAACGTAAACCTGCCAAGCGAGCCAAAAATGGAAATTATGGACGCAGGCTTGTCCGATAATTTCGGAGTTTCTGATGCGGCAAGGTTCATGTATGTGTTCAAAGATTGGATTCAGGCAAATACTTCAGGTATTATAATCGTATCTATTCGAGATACTCAAAAAGACCGACCAATTGAACAACGCCTTGAGCAATCCTTATTTCAACGCTTCTTCTCCCCCATTTCCAGCCTCTATACCAATCTTGAGTATATCCAAGACATTAGCAACGACAACATGGTTGAGTTTGCGCAGTCTTGGTTTGGTGCAAAATTCGCCGTTCATCGAGTAGAATTTCAATATATCCCTTTCTCCAAAAGTATGAAAGAGATAGAAGAAAAAACCTTGTACCCTGAAAAATTTAAGCAAGACAAATTCAAAATCGTAAAGCTGGAGCGTGCCGCGCTTAGTTGGCGACTTACTGCCAAAGAGAAGGCAAGCCTCAAGCGCACTATTTATGAGTTGCGTAACCAATTCTCTATCAAACAATTAGAACGATTAATTATGCCAAAAACACAAAAGCCTAAAACATGGAAGTAATAGAAGCACGCTCCGATGAGCTATTCTTTGATGATTTCGCCCTCAAGCGTAAGCAATACTTCTTTGTTTTTTGCGTTCGTAATAACGAGCAAACTTTTGGTTTGACTGCCCATCATGTCTTTCACAGTCGTGTCAAATATAACGCTTATCTCGCTCGTACCATTAGGTGGAATAATCAATTTTGACCATTCTGTAACCGTACAACCGCAAGTAGTTTGGACTTGTAAGATTTGAAGAGGCTTCATACCTGTATTTTTGAAATGGAATGCAGTCGCAACTTTTTCCCCTTTACGCACTTTACCAAAGTCGTATTTCATTTGGGCAAATGATATTTGAGGGAATTTTGAGGTGCTATCCATCGGCAAACCTGCCGCTTTATTTTGAGCATACGAAGCAGTAATGCCTACCACAAACGAGCATAATAGAAAAAGGAAAAATGATTTCATAGGGTTTTAACGGAAATTTAAGCGCAAAATTATGCTTTTTTTCATAAACCCTCAAAATAAAGGGTAGGCAAGGCGTATAACTTACAAAAATACTTACTCAAAAACACCCGCCTATGCGAAATATTGCATTAAACGCGGTTTATTTCCTATAAAATTCTTATCTTTGCGCCTAAAGACAAGTGTATATGAAACGTTTATTTTCCTTTACTTTTTTAATAGCTGTATTGCTTTTTGTAGCAAATTGCCAAAATAGCGCAGGGCAAAATGAAAGCCTCCTTGCTCCTGAAATATTTGCAGTGAAGCTCAAAAAAACTACCAATGCCCAAGTGCTTGATGTACGTTCTCCACAAGAATTTGCTGACAAGCACCTTGCGCAAGCACTCAATGTAGATTTTAATGGAGCTGATTTTCAAGGCGAATCTGTAAAACAATTAGACAAAACGAAACCCGTTTTTGTATATTGCCTTGCAGGAGGACGCAGTGCAAGTGCCTCCAAATTTTTGCGTAGCAAAGGCTATGAAGTCTATGAAATGCAAGGCGGACTTGCCAAATGGCAAAGCGCAAAACTTCCCTTGGATTTACAGCCCAACGCACCTGATAAAAAAGGAATGACAGTGGCTGACTTTCAGGCAAATTTGGCGCAAGGAAAACTAACCTTAGTAGATTTTTCAGCTACGTGGTGCCAACCTTGTAAGAAACTAAAGCCTATCTTAGAGCAGGTAGGCAAGGATATGAGTAAGGATATAACCCTCCAAATCCATGACTTTGACGCAAACCCTGAGCTTGCCTCCCACTTCAAAATTGATGCCTTGCCTACCATTATGCTATTCAAAGGAGGGAAAGTCGTATGGCAGTTCATAGGAGTTATGGAAGAAGAAGCCTTGAAAAACGAAATAAAAAAACAACTCTAAAACAGTAACTATTAACCCTCTTAATTCCCAAATATATGATAAATAAAGTAGTTGCCAATGTGGAGGAAGCCATAGCCGACATTCAAGATGGGGCGGTATTGATGTTGGGCGGGTTTGGCTTATGTGGCATTCCCGAAACTTGTATCAATGCGTTGGTACGCAAAGGCGTTAAGAACCTTACTTGTATCTCAAATAATGCAGGCGTAGATGATTTTGGTATTGGCTTAATGCTTCAGGGCAGGCAAGTCCGCAAAATGATTTCTTCGTATGTGGGTGAGAATAAGGAATTTGAACGCCAACTTTTGGCAGGCGAGTTAGAGGTGGAACTTATCCCACAAGGCACACTCGCTGAACGTGTGCGCGCTGGCGGAGCAGGTATCCCCGCTTTTTTTACCCCTGCAGGCTATGGAACAGAAGTGGCAATGGGCAAAGAAGCACGCGAATTTGATGGAAAAATGCACATCTTGGAGCAATGGCTTCGTGCCGATTTTGCTATCGTGAAAGCATGGAAAGGCGATACGGCAGGTAATCTCATTTATAGAGGCACTGCGCGAAATTTCAACCCCATGATGGCAACCGCAGGCAAGATTACCATTGCGGAAGTAGAAGAACTTGTGCCTGTTGGTACGCTTGACCCAAACCATATCCATACGCAAGGTGTATTCGTAAACCGTATTTTTCAAGCCACAGACAATGAAAAACGAATAGAACAACGCACTACAAGCAAATAAGAGTGAATGAGGCTTGCTCCCCACGATTAAAATCGTGGGGAGCGTTTTCGCCTACTTACTCACTATCCATGCTCACGCCTGGACATAAATTATTTTCTTCGTGGAAAAATACTCTTCCTCAAAATAATCACTCAAATTAAATAATTTTGTTTGTTTTTTCTTCACTGTCGCTAATTCCTCCTCGAGTTCGCCTCCTTTAAGACAGAGCAAACCGTTGTCTAATTCATGAAAGTGATGGGTTGAAAACATATCTCTCGTCCAATAAAGCAACGTTTCAAGCGGGGCGACAGCTCTGCTCACCACAAAATCAAAGTCATCATCAGGCATTTCTTCAGCGCGAGCGTGTACAGCGCGTGCATTTTTGATGCCTAATGCTTGTACTACTTCTTGTACCACGCGCATTTTCTTGCCTATAGAATCTACCAATACAAACTCTGTTTCAGGAAAAAAGATAGCCAACGGAATACCTGGGAACCCCCCGCCTGTTCCTAAATCCATGACTTTGGTCATGGGCTTAAATTGAATAACTTTCGCAAGCCCCAACGAATGTAACACATGGCGTTCATACAATAACTCTATATCCTTGCGCGATATTACATTTATTTTGGCGTTCCAATCTTGATATACAGCCTCTAATTGTTCGAGTAGCTCAATTTGTGTGGATTTTAGGTCAGGAAAATACTTTTTTATAATATCCATAAGGAATGAAAATTAAATAAAGGGCTATTTTGGTGTAACACGTGCTTCTTGCGCGTGCATTGAACTGAATTTTAATATTGGGGTTGTTTAGTTGAACTATATTTGTTATTAAAAAACATTTTTTGGGTTGTAATGTCATTAGATTTTTCGTTGTAGCGACCTGCTACGACTGCAAAACCTGTCTTATTTCACGCCAAAATACGCACCTTTACTACCGAAAAATTCAACTAAAGAACCCCATTCAATAAATAGACTTCTTGCGAAAGTGTTTTTTAGAAGCCTCACACCATGCCCTCTCTCCATTTTGAGAGAGGGAAAAGGTACTTTCGCAGGAAGTCTAACACAAAAAAAGAAAGAAAAAATGGTTCTCTGACAATTTTTGTGGGAACGTTTTTTTAAGTAGGGGCAATCCCTTGTGGTGGGCATTTTTGTAAGACAAAATCTTTATTTTGCCTAATTTTTAGGGTGTTTATAGCACAAAATATGTTAGAATAGCAAGGGCAACCACAAGGAATTGCCCCTACACTTTTTACCACCACAAAAATTGTCAGAGAACCAAAAAATTAACTTAAACTCTTGTATTTAATACGGCGTGGGGCATCATCACCAAGTCGTTTTTTGCGATTTTCTTCATAGTCACTGTAATTTCCCTCGAACCAATAGGCTTGTGAGTTGCCTTCGAAAGCAAGAATATGTGTAGCAACTCTATCCAAAAACCACCTATCATGCGAAATAATAACGGCGCAACCAGCAAAGTTTTCTAAAGCTTCTTCAAGTGCGCGAAGCGTGTTTACGTCAAGGTCATTGGTTGGCTCATCAAGGAGAATAAGATTTCCGCCTTGTTTCAACGCCATAGCAAGATGAACTCGGTTGCGCTCACCACCTGAAAGTTGAGAGATTTTCTTTTGTTGGTCATTGCCATTGAAGTTGAACTTGCCTACATACACCCTCGCATTCACTTCACGTCCACCTACGAGCATCAAATCGTTGCCTTCTGAGATAGATTCGTAAACGGTTTTTTCACCATCTAAGTTATCATGCTCTTGGTCGACATAAGCAATTTGCACTGTACTGCCCACTTCAAACGTGCCATTATCGGGTGTCGAATTGCCCGTTATCATCTTGAACAAAGTCGTCTTGCCTGCCCCATTTGGCCCTATTATGCCTACAATACCAGCAGGAGGCAAGGCAAAGGTCAGGTTTTCGAGAAGAAGTTTATCACCAAAAGCTTTTGAGATATTATTTGCTTCTATGACTTTATCGCCCAAGCGCGGTCCTGGCGGAATAAACAATTCTAATTTGTCTTCGCGTTCTTTTACTTCTTGCGTTAATAGTTTTTCATACGCACCAAGTCGGGCTTTGCCTTTGGCTTGGCGAGCTTTGGGCGACATATTCACCCATTCCAATTCGCGGAGGAGGGTTTTTTGGCGTTTGCTTTCTTGTTTTTCCTCTTGTGCGAGGCGTTTTTGTTTTTGGTCAAGCCAAGAAGAATAATTACCTTTCCAAGGAATTCCTTCTCCGCG
>JAYTNK010000610.1:0-7345 GCA_043748375.1 Cytophagales bacterium | reverse complement strand
TTCGTATTCTTTATTCAAGGAGTGTACTGTACCTATTCGACTGTAAGACGTAATGAGGGCTGACTTATCGTTCAATTTCTCTCTAATCACTAAGGATTTCTGAAAGGCATCTACAGCTTTATCATAAATAGCCAATCCTTGATAAGTTTCGCCTAATCGCACATACGCAAAACCTTTCCCTTTTTCATCATTCAGTTGTTCAAATATGACAAGAGCTTTTTGAGCATAAGGCAATGATTCTTGAAATTTTTTCTGAAATTTGAGGATATCTCCAATATTGTTGTGTGCGTAGGCAAGTTGCAAAAGCGCATGATGTTTTTCGCTAACCGTCATGGCATCATAAAAGCGATTAGTGGCTTCTGCATAATCGCCCATATTTCTATACACTACGCCCAAAAAGTTATGCGCTTCCGCTAATCCTGTATAAAATTTAATCTTAGTTGCTAAAATAACGGCTTGTTTTCCATACGTGATAGCTTCTATAAGATTATTATTTCTATTTTTCCAACAGAGTTGGTTCATAATTTTTACGTGTGTGCTATCTTTTTGAGGATTATTTTTCAAAGCCAGCATAAGGCTATCCATCTCTTCCTTTCTCTGTCCAAAGGCAAGGGCAGGCAAGAGGTAGCTGGCAAGATAAACTATGCATAAAAAATATAATTTCATGTTATTTTAGGTTTAATGTAAGCATTTTTGCTATATACTGCGAGATGCTGTGTGCCTCTAAACCAAACACCGCCAACTCCATAAACTCATCTAATATTTTAGCATCACTTCCCCAATAATTATTCCAAGTTAGCAAATCGTCCGCATAACCGCCCTCATTTAACAAGTGGTAAAACTTGCCTGCGTGGTCATAATCAAATTTACGAGGTGGAACACAACTAACTACATCGCCTTCATTTACCAATCTATGCGCTTCAGCATATTGGGCATTAAATTGATAGGCAAACGCACTATCGCCCACACGTGGTTGTCCAAAGGTATAAAGTCCTGCAGGTTTGATGTCTTGTGATACAAAATAAGCGGTAGCCAACATAGCCAATGCTCCGCCAAGACTATGTCCAGTCAGCCAAATTGTCTGCCCTTGCGTACAAAACCTATCTAAAGTACTTGCCAAATCACCCATAATACTTTGCGTAGCCGCCCAAAAACCTTCATGCACGCGCCCACCTAAAGCAGGAACAAGTCCATATTTGCTATTAGTTGTCCAATCTTCGAGCTTGCCTTCCGTACCCCGAAACGCCACAATCACCTTTTCCGCATCACCCAATACCAAGAATTGCGTATCGTATGCTACATTTTCTAAATAGGCATATTCCATGTTCCATTTATTTTTGCAATCATATTCCACATCAAAACCTGTTTGGTAGGCAAGGTCGGCTATTTGGGCAAGTATCCACGCATTGGCAGGTGAAAAGCCTTGCGCTTGAGGTTCAAAAACAATCATGGTTAAGTTCGCTTGATGTTTGCGCAAAGATATGTAAATTTGGTGTATTTCAACAAAAAATTCATGGCAAATGCTTAAATAATACTAAATTGTGTAATTAAAAAAAAAGCATTATCTTTGTACTGCCCCGCGATTAAAATCGCGGGTTTAATTTAGTTTAACCCACAAATTTAATAGGCTTTAAAATTGTAAAATAATGACGAAAAATAAACTTGCTATTATTACAGGTGGCACAAAAGGCATAGGCAGAGCCATTGTAGAGAAATTTGCGGAAGCAGGTTTTGCTATTGCAACTTGTTCAAGGAATAATAATGAACTTAAAAAATTACAAGAAAGTATAGAAAAAAAATATCGAGTGCCTTTATACTACCAAACTACAGATGTCAGCCGTGAATTGGAAGTACAATCTTTTACGGCATACTGTTTGCAACTATCGCATAATATAGAGGTACTTGTGAATAATGCAGGCATATATTTTACGGGCAAACTCTTAGGAGAACAGGCGAATAATTTGGAATTGATGTGGCGTACAAACGTAGCAAGTGCTTACAATATGACAAATGCTATAGCTCCTGTTATGGTTGCACAACGATGTGGACATATTTTCAATATTTGTTCGATAGCCAGTCAAACTGCCTACCTCGAACATGGGTTTTATTGTGCAACAAAGTTTGCTTTATATGGTATGACTAAAGTATTGCGCGAAGAACTTAAAGGCGATGGCGTACGCGTTACAGCCGTGCTTCCAGGGGCTACATTTACGGATAGTTGGAAAGGCTCAAATGTAAATCCTGAAAGGTTGGTAAACCCGCATGATGTGGCTGAAGCTATTTATCTTGCCTACCAACTTTCGCCCCAAAGTGTTTTAGAAGAAATTACTATCAGACCGCAGTTAGGCGATTTATAAAAAATATATTCTATGTTAGTCAGGTTTTTTTTCATCTTTCTTTTTGAGCTTGCCTACTGCGATGTATTTGCGCAATATGCAGGCGCACAGCAAATGAAGTCGAGTATTGATGGACAAACGGTGAGTTTTACTGAGTTTATTCAAGAAATAGAAAAGCTCGAAGGTTCAGGCATTATTAGTAATGCCAAAATAAAATTTAATCAAGAAACTGACCGAAAAGGCATGGACAAGTGGTGGAGCGCAGGCAAGCACCCTATCAAAGTTAAAGCAAGCATAGGCATTTATAATTGTGAGTTTGACGAAGAGTATTGGTTTGTATTGCGCGATGTGCATTTTATGGGCTATCTATCTTTCATAAACTGTACAGGGTTAAAAATCTTAATGCGAAATTGTCGATTCGACCGTACGATACGCTTCAATGCCAACAAAATGGAGTTTATGGAAATGGACAGCTGTAGGATAGGTTTGGGGCTAAAAGTGGAGCGGGGCGAAATTTCTGATAGACTTAAATTTAATGCTTGTTCATTCTTGATAGACACCTTAGCTCTCCATGAAGAAAAGATGCGTGGCATGGATGTGAACGATTATATGCTTCAGATTTCCAACAAAACAACCCCTATAGACCTAACTATAAGTAATTGCTATTTTGAAACGCCTCCAAAACTCATAGCACAAAAACGTTTTTTTGTAGGGCTTTCCAAGTCTAAATTTAGCGGATTGCGTTTAATAAATTCTATATTTTACGCAGTATTAGATATTTCAGAATCAAATATTGAGAACCAATTTACTACTCAACGTTGCCAATTTAAACGCGGGATACTTGCTTCTGGCATGAGCATGAATCAAATCAACTCTACCATTGATTGGGCTACGTTACGAGGCGATAAATTAAAGATTTGGGATGAGAAAAACAAGCAATTTGTGAATGGGTTTACTCAAATGGGAACAAACCTTAGCACTGAATATGCTACCCTTATCAGTTGCTACTCGAACTTCTATTATACGTTTAAAACGCAAGGAAACAGGCTTTTTTCCAATCAATGTTATGTAGAATGGAAGGACATAGAAACACGGCAACAATACCAATTATACAAAGAAACTAAGAGTACACAAGCCTATTTTTTGTATTTGATGAATGTCTTTTTGAGCGAATTTTGCGACTATGCCACGAACCCAATTAAAGCTATTTTCCGCTCTATATATGTGATATTATTTTTTGCATTTATTTATTTTATATCTCCTATTAGGATAGAAAACATACCTAAGCGTAGTTTTTACACTCAAATTGCCTTGTATGCCCATTATTTAAGTTCACCTAAGACATTACGCGAAACCTTTCATGAACATTTGGCACATTTTCACACGCCTTATTATGAAGAAGAGTTTCGAAAAGATGTACAAGCCAATAAAATGCAGTTGCCATACTTTTTCCATTTGTTTAATAGTAAAATAGCCTATACAAAAATGTTTGTGTGGATAGAGGGCTTGCTTTACAAGTTGGTGGATTTTGAAGAAAAGATGTGGAGCGAATTATCAAGATGGCAACGAATATGGGTAAGTATTTTTTTTCTTTGCTTATTATCTTTTTCTCTATTTTTCTTCCTTTTTTTACGAGCTTTAGACGCTATTATGCTGAGTATAAATGTATTTTCTACGTTGGGTTTTGGCGAAATGCGTATTACAGGTATTGCCGTGTATATTACTGTTATAGAAGGATTTGTAGGTTGGTTTTTGTTAAGTATATTCAGTGTGGCTTTGCTGAATCAAGTATTGCAATAGGTTAGGCGATGCTTTATGCAAAATCTATTCTTAAAGATTTAACAACCATTGAGGATGTTTAAAAACACCTTAACAAACGGTTTTTGGATAGTTTTAACATTCTTTAACATACTTTAAGGTGTCTTAACTTTTAGGTATTTTGAAAGCGGCTATCTTTGCATCAAGTAAATCACTTAAACCCAAAACTAACCCCATGAAACCAACCCTCTTCGCAGGATTTATAGTCGCACTTGTTTGCGCCTTGCCTGCCCACGCTCAAGACTCGCCTGCCCAAACCGAAAAACAAAAAGTTACTGTTCGCATCAATCAAGTTGAAAACAACAACGGTGCGGAACACAAAGGCACTGTTAAAATCGTGCGTATCGTAAACGGTAAGGAAGAAGTCATCGAACGCTCATACAATGGTGAAATGCCTGCAGACCTTAAAGAGAAAATGAAAAGTATGCACATAGACATCACAGGAGATAGCGCGCATGTAAGCGAATTTTATTTTAATACTGATGCAACCGCGCCTAAAAGTACTGACAAACAAATCAGAAAGGTTGTCGTCTATTCCAGTGATGATAAAACTAACAAACCAACCAACGTTAGAACTTGCAAGCCACAAGAATTTGACTTTAGCTTTGTGTTTGGCGATGGAAAGCCTATGATGAGCGATAAGGCAGGCGAGCAATCTTCTACCCACATTTACAAACTATCTGACGGTAAAGAAGTGAAAGTTTGTATTTCGAAAATATATGCGATAAATATAACCGAAATAACCACTAAAACGCCTAACACTGAAAACAAAGCGACTGATATAATAGAAGAAGCGCAAATTTCTGAGCTTTCTGTGTATCCTAATCCCAATAATGGAGAGTTTAATCTCAAATTGAACCTTACAGAGAAAGGAAATGCACACGTTATGCTTCTTGACCAAAAAGGTAAGCTATTATATGAAGAAAAATTAACGGATTTTATAGGCGAATACAACAAGCCTTTGAGCTTAGAAGGGCAGAAAGCAGGGAATTACATACTAAAAATCTTGCAAAATGGGAAAACTTACACGCGCCAAGTGGTTGTAAGATAAATTTTTACATTTAATTCGACTGCTTGCCTGCGCTATATAAGAAAATTCAAAAGCAAGTGCAAGCAGTTTTTTTATTTTTGGCAAAGAATTTGAATAGTATTTACCAAAAATAAAATCATGAAAAAATCATTCATTCACTTTCTATTTGCAAGTCTATTATTTGTGCTTGCCTCTTTTACATTTACTAAAGAAAATAGTATCAGCGTTTACATCAATGGGAAAACAATCGCTACCAATACAGTCGTAACCTATCAAGCCATTGGCACAGGGGCTAAAATATCTGCCAACATACCAAGTGGAGCGCGCTTCAACGAACTTACGTTAATAATACCTAATGTAGCCGTAGGAAACTACCCTATCACAGCAGAGAACAAAGCACAAATCACCTACAACACTACCCTTGGGCAGAGTTTCAATTCACAAAACCAAAACTCAACCAAAGGCTTTATTAAAATAACTGCCAGCACAAACAACAGCTTAAATGTAGAATTTGAGTGTGCTATGACCAACGCAGGGCAGAAACTCGCACTCAAAACAGGAAAAGTGCAAGTAACTTTCTAATTTTGCCGAAATAATGCTGAAATTTGCAGCATGGAAAAAAACAAACCTTCTCGACCAGATGGTATGCGCGACTTTTCGCCCGAAGTAATGGCAAAGCGCAATTATATCTTGCAAACGATTCGAAGCATTTATCAACGTTACGGAT
Organism: Cytophagales bacterium; assembly: GCA_043748375.1. GTDB lineage: Bacteria > Bacteroidota > Bacteroidia > Cytophagales > Microscillaceae > RDXI01. The sequence goes on along the minus strand of JAYTNK010000610.1, from coordinate 1,434 downwards.
TCCTGCCTTTAGAAACACCCGCCATGGAAAACTTGTCTGTACTCACAGGCAAGTATGGCGATGAAGGCGACCAACTCATATTCAAGGTACTAAACTCTGGTGATTTTTTGGCGAAAGTCGCACCAGATGCCTTTTCATTAGGTTCAAGAAAACTTGCCTCCCAACTATCTGGAAAAGCCCTGCGTTACGACCTCACCGTACCATTTGCACGCTATGTGGTTATGAATCGAGGTACAATGACGTTCCCTTTTAAACGTTATCAAATCCAACCTGTTTGGCGCGGTGATAAACCACAAAAAGGACGCTACCGCGAATTTTATCAATGTGATGCAGACGTAGTTGGCACAACGGCGCTTTTGTGCGAAGCAGAAATTGTCTTGATGATAAATGAGGTCTTGAGTAAACTTAACGTCCCTAACTTCCAAGTTAAAATCAATCACCGTCAAATTTTGAACGGCATTGCGGAAGCTATAGGAGCAACGGATAAGTTCAGCGATATTTGTGTAGCCATAGATAAATTGGATAAGATTGGGATAGATAAGGTCATGCTCGAGCTGGCTGAAAGAGGCGTTTCAAAAGAAGCCATTGAAAAACTACGCCCTATTCTTGCTCTCACAGGCTCTATTAGTGAGAAATTGGCTTACCTACAAAAACTATTTGAAACCTCGCCAAACGGACAAAAAGGCTTGGCAGATTTGCAGGAAATCTTCGCACTCTTGGATACTTTTGCCAAAGCACCAAACTTTCCTGCCGACTTACACCTTGACCTCGATATTACGCTTGCGCGAGGACTTGCCTACTATACAGGAGCTATTTTTGAAGTCAAAGTGTTAGATGTGCAAGTAGGTAGTATTAGCGGTGGTGGGCGTTATGACGATTTAACTGGCGCATTTGGCGTGCCTGACCTTTCGGGTGTAGGCTTTTCATTTGGGGTAGATAGGTTGTATGATGCTTTGGAAGAGTTGCAGTTATTTCCTGCAGAAGCGACTGTTGCCACACAAATATTACTGGTTGCTTTTGATGAAGCCACTTATCAATATTGTATCCCTTATTTGTATGCCTTGCGGCAAGCAGGCTTTGCTACAGAATTGTACCCTACTATAGAGAAAAGACTGAAAAAACCGCTTGGTTATGCTGATGTAAGAGGAATTCCTTATACTATTTTAGCGGGTTCAGATGAGATGGAGGCAGGCGAGTTTACAGTCCGAGATATGGTTTCAGGCGAACAAAAACGTGTAACAGCAAGCGAAATAACCACCTTCTTTTTAAAATAAGCGGGTTAGAAACCCATAAAAACAAGATGGAGGATGTAATAAGGAACGTATAAAAAATAATTTCACACTTTTAGCCACGCTGTAAGCGTCTGTTATTGGACTTTTGCGTGATGTGGCAATGCCAACAGACGCTTACAGCGTGGCTTCGCGTGAGTAAAAT
>JAYTNK010000609.1:0-3702 GCA_043748375.1 Cytophagales bacterium | reverse complement strand
CCATCGAGCATACGCAATTTATCGCCCCAAAGCTCAAAGCTTATTTTTTTAGGGTAAGCGTCAGTTGTTTCGATAACAAATGATTGCTTGCGCCAAATGCCGTTCTTGCCTTCGCCTGTTTCTTCAGCGAGTATTTTAACAAGTTTACCTGTTATTTCGAGTCCCATAATATTAAAATATATAACGTTAAATATAGGTGCAAAAATAAACCTTTTTATCTATTTTCCAAAACAACGTATGTTTTCTTTTTGGCATATTTGTTAGTTCTTACAAATGCCCGATGTTTTTTATTTTTTTATCAATTTTTCCACTTCTTTTTCGATGACTTCGACTTTATATTTTTGGCGCAATTGTTCAATCCATTGCTTTTCCAAGAATTTTTGGTAGTCATTGATTACATATCCGCGCGCTTCTTCGTATGCTTTTGGGCGCGGTTCTTTCACGTCTTGGATATCGACATAAAAAAGTTCCTTGTTATGTGTGATTTCGTAGAAGCCTGATTTCCAAGTTACTTTATCGACTATTTCGTTGTCTGTTTTGCTAAATACACCTTCGGTAATTTTGAGATTTAAGGGGTTTGTTTCGTTGAGTAATTTTTCTAATTGTTTTTTACTATTGCTAAAAAAAGTAAACTCTATGCGGCGGTTTTTGCGACGTTCTGTATTAGAAACTTGCTTAGAGCTCCCAAATTCTTTGGTAGATATTCGGGCATCTGGTATGCCTTTGAAGTTTAGGTATTGAACGGTGGCGCGTATGCGTTCGACCGCGAAGATTCGTTTTTCTTTTTCGTCGCTATGCCCTGCTATCTCTATCACAAGGTCAGGATTTTTCTTCATAGTATTGACGAGTATATTCAGGGTGTTGAGGGCAGCTTCGTCGTGTGTATATTTTTCGTTTTCGAAATATAGCCCGTCCGATTTAATATGGTAAACGGGGAAAATAGGTTTAGTAAGATAGTTTTTAACTTGTGCAAGTGTTTGTTCATTGGCAACTTGGTATAAAGTAGCGTTTACGCGCGTATCCCATTTGTATTTATCGCGATTGTTGTCAAAATAGCTTTTTGCACCTGTGGTATCCTCTATTGCTCTGTTCCAAACTTTTTGGCGCATAAGCTCAAAATACATAATACCTTCACGATATTCGTTCAGTAGCAAGCGATATTCAGGGTATTTTTGACTTAATAGTACGCGTTCAAGCGAAAGAGCAGCATCTTCTTTAAATTTATCATAATATCCTTGCATCACATATACACCATCTGTAACGCCTGTTTTAGGGATTTGTTTTTGATAAACATATTCAAGAAAATCTTTTACAAGGAAGTCTTTTTTCACTTTGGCTTGTTTATTGGCAAGTGAAAAGATAGGTTTGATGTTGATGGAATTTTTTGAATCGTAACTCCATGAGCCTTGTGGCAGTCGGGCATCAGCTAATTTGATGGCTTCTTTCACGTTAGGTATGTTTTCTTTAAAGCTATTTTCTTTGAGTATTTGCCTTACGAGTGCTTGTTTGCTGAGTTTGCTACGAACATCTTTTTGCACGTCATTTCTAAGACTGGTTTCGATGGCAGCAAATGTGGGCAATCCTTTTCGGTTTAAGAGTTTCAATATATGAAATCCGTAAGGTGTGCGGAAAGGTTTAGAGAACTCGCCCGCGTTTTTGAGTATTAATGCGTTGGCTTCTAATTCGGGTACTACCTCGCCTATTTTGAAGTCGGGAAGTAATCCGCCTTTACTTTTTGAAGATCCGTCATCAGAGTATTTTTGGCAGAGTTCGTCCCAGCTTTCGCCACGTTGTAGGCGCGTATAAACTTCTTCGAGGCGTTTTTGGGCTTGATTTAGTTCGTCTGGATTGCTTTTTTGAGGAACTTGCACCATGATATGCGCTACAGAGAGCGTGCCTGTTGCGGTTCGTTTGTCGTGTACTTTTAGTACGTGATACCCAAATTGACTGCGCAATATTTGAGAGGTTTGTCCTGCAGGCGTTTTATAGGCTTGGGTTTCGAAGGGGTAGACCATTTGCATGGCAGTAAAGTAGCCAAGCGCGCCTTTGTTTTGTTTGGCACTTTCGTCTTCTGATAGCTCGTAGGCAAGTTGTGCAAAATCTTCTCCTTTTACAGCTCTTTCTCGAATGGCTTGTAGTTTTTGGTAGGCGATGAGCGTGTCAGCAGGGTTTGCTTCCTCGCCTACCCGCACCAAGATATGAGAGGCTGAAACCTCCGTTTGTAAGCGTTGATAGGCTTCGCGTGTGAGCGAGTCAATATATTTAGGATTAGCAAAGTATGGTTGAGCGAGTTGTTCTTGATAAGTAGCATATTCATTGCGGAAGTCTGCAGTGGTATCGAGTCCCATAGAACGCGCTTCAGCTACACGCAATTTGAAGTTTGCAAACATATCGATGTACTCTTTCACACTTTTGCGCATATAGAGGCTATCAGGGGCAGTAACGCTCTTTTCATATACATACTTAAATTCGGAAACCGCAATAGGCTCGTTATTTATTTTCATCAATATGGGTTCGTGAGCAGTTTGCGTAGATTTGCAACTCACAGCAAAGGCAGTCGCAAGTACTACCCACGCACTTATACGCAAGGGGCGTAAATATTTCATACGGGTTTTCAGAAATTATTTGCAAAGGTAAGGGATATATTTTTAAATAGCAAAAATTAGTTATTGCACATTGAAAAGTGGTTTAGAATCGCGTATGGGTAAAGGCATTAGGCAGAACACACGACTATGCAGTGGCTAATTTATTTAATTTACCTTGTGGAGCATCTTGTCAAATTACTGTTATTAGAAGGTCAAACAGTCTTAGACCTTTTAGTACGGTGTGAATAGCCCATAAGCGTAATTTTGTAGGTTACGAAGCGAAAAAAACGATTGGCTGAAGCAAGTGCTTGAGCAAAACAGTCTGAAATACACTTTTAGTATATATTTTTACTTTCATCAAAAGAGAATGTACATAAAAAAGTGCCTCTACAAAATGTAGAGGCACTTTTTTTCTTGGTTATGTGGGCCTGGTAGGATTTGAACCTACTACCACCTGATTATGAGTCAGATGCTCTAACCAATTGAGCTACAAGCCCTTTTTAATTATGTTGCAAAGATATATCTTTGCATTTTAATATCCAAATTTTTATATAAAAAAATGAAAAATTTAATTTTTGATTTAGGAGGTGTGCTAATTCCTTTAGATTTAACCCTTGCCAATCAAACGCTTAGTCATTTTGGGGCAGAGGTGGAAGCTATAGACTTTCACGCGCCGTTGCTGCTTGACTATGAATTAGGGCTTATATCTTCAGCGCAATTTAGGCAAGGTTTTCGAACATGGGCAAACTTGCCTACCCTGACAGATGCCCAAATAGACGAGGCTTGGAATAGTGTGCTGTTGCCTATTCCTATGGAAAGGATACAATTATTGCAACAGTTGTCTAAAAAATACCGACTGTTTTTGTTAAGCAATACGAATGAAATCCACCTTAAAAAAGTGCAAGAAATTTTGCTTGCCTGCACAGGTATTGAGCGTTTGGAGGTATTGTTTGAAAAAACCTACTATTCGCATTTATTACATTTGCGCAAGCCCAACCCCGAAATTTATAAGATGGTATTGACAGACGCAGGCTTGCCTGCCTCCGAAACCGTCTTTATTGATGACAATCAGGCAAACGCTGCCGCCGCAAGCGCGGTAGGTATGCAAGGTATTTGG
>JAYTNK010000608.1:0-2381 GCA_043748375.1 Cytophagales bacterium | reverse complement strand
GATAATATCCTAGATAAATTTAGCATAAGTTTTAATATAAGGGAAAATAAACACTTCCTAAATACCTTTTTTCTATGCAAATATATACGCTACTATAACAAAAAAGCAACTTAAAAAGTATGAACTTCTTAAGTTGCCTTAGTTAGTAGAGAGAAAGAGATTCGAACTCTCGAAACGTTGCCGTTTACACACTTTCCAGGCGTGCTCCTTCAACCACTCGGACACCTCTCTATAATTTATGTGCAAAGGTAGATATTTCCTTTCGATTTATCAAGTGTTTTGGAAAATAATTACTTATTTGCTATCGTCATGGCTTGGTCAATGCCTATAGTTGCAAAGTCATAAATAGCCTCTACTGCTTTGTCGATGCTGGCAGGCAAGTCTTCTGTTTGCGCTTTAGTAAACTTGCTCAATACATAGTCGGCTTGTTTACCTTTGGGGTAATCATTGCCAATCCCAAAACGGAGGCGTGCATATTCGGCTGTAGAAATACACTCCTCGATGCTTGTAAGTCCATTATGCCCGCCTGCCGAACCTTTTTTGCGCAGGCGCAATGTCGCATGGTCTATAGCCAAATCATCTACTATAACTAAGAGGTTTTCTACGGGGATTTTTAGTTCTTGCAACCAATAATTCACTGATTTTCCGCTCAAGTTCATGTAGGTATTTGGCTTTATGAGGTGTATAGAACGCCCTTTGTGCTTGATTTCAGTATAATCTGCCAAGCGTTCCGTACGCCAAACAGCCTCTGCTTTTTGCGCCATGTAATCCAAGACCATAAAGCCTATATTATGGCGCGTAAAGGCATATTCAGAACCAATATTACCCAAGCCAACAATTAAATATTTCATTTTTTAATAGTTTTTTATTTTTAATTACGTTAAATCGCATAAGAAATTTGCAAACTCGCCTGCCGAAATAGCCCCAAAATAATACGTTAAATCCGCACTTTGTAGGGCTTCGGTAATATCCGTTTGCACATAGCGCACGCCTTTTAGTTTAGTTTCTATTTCGGCAGGTTCGCCATGACTTAGGAAATCTCCAAAAAACTTAATGTTTGTGATGTGTCCCTCTTTTACATCGACACGTGCATCAATTTGCCCAAAAGCAAAGCGATTTTTCTTTTGGATATTGAACTCGGGTGAACGTCCATAATTCCACTCCCATGTTTGATACTTCTCTTTCGAGAATTGATGCACCGCTTCCCATTCTTGCGCTGATAAGCGATAGGTAGGAACGTCTGTTTGCCCTTTGAATAGGTAGGCAAGCAAATGTTGTTTAAAGCCTTGCAAATCTAAAGGGCTTTGTAAAAACTCTTTGATATTTGCCACACGACTGCGCACCGATTGAATTCCTTTAGAGGTTATTTTATCACCTGATACATTGAGCGCGTTCACTACACTTTCTATGTTTGCATCAAAAAGCAATGTACCATGACTGAACATTTTTTTGGTAGTCGAAAACTGCGCATTGCCCGATATTTTTCTACCTTCGGCTACTATATCATTGCGACCTGTCATTTCTGCGGGTACGCCCAATGCGTTGAGGGCATCTACTATAGGTTGCACAAACTGAATAAAGTTGTTTACTTTTTTGGAGTCGTAGCGTGTGAGAAAGCTGAAATTTAGATTACCAAAATCGTGATAAACCGCACCACCGCCTGAAATACGTCTAACAACCGTTATGTCATTATCTTTCACATATTGTGCGTTTATTTCTTCCGCAGTATTTTGGTGCTTGCCTATAATAATAGAAGGCTGATTGATGTAAAAAAGCAAATAATCTTCCTCAACATCAAAATTACGCACTATATATTCCTCAAGCGCAAGGTTAATGCGTGGGTCATAATTGTTTTCATTGTCTATAAGTATCATAAAATTTATGAGGTTTAAAGTAATTTTTCGCGAGTTTTCTTTATAAAGTAGGCAAGAAAACCTCTGCCATCATACATCTTGCACTTCCGCCTCCATTATTTTCAATGACTGTAAGCGGGCTATGCACTAAGCGGGCATGGCAGGCAAGTTGTGCAACTTGGGTTTCCGTAAGTGCTTGATAGGCGCGTTCCGACATCACCAATAGGCTTTCATCTTTGTTATTTGAAATGTGCAACATATTACCTGCAAAATTTTCTAATTGTGCCAAAGAAATCTCTATGACCTCCTTGCCTGTTTCCGTTAAAAAGGCTTTTACCTTGCTTCGGTCTGTTTCAGGAATACACTCAAGGCATATCACAGCAAATGTACTACCCAAACACATAACTACATTGGTATGATAAATGGGCTTGCCTACCCTATCCAACGCATCAAAAACACACATTTTATAACCATATTGTTGCCCAAAAAGGGCAATTAATTTTGCATCAGCACGAGGTGAAAGGCATA
>JAYTNK010000607.1:0-6997 GCA_043748375.1 Cytophagales bacterium | reverse complement strand
CCCTCTGAAGTAAAAAAGAGCTAATTTACTTTTAGCTACATAATTGCCCATATCTGAAGAAGTCTGTATGTATTGAAAGGCTTTAGCAGAATCCACCATTTTATACTTGGGTTCAGAATAAAGCCGCGATAGTTTTTGCAACATAGAATCTTTACGATACTCTTTTTTCAGTAAAAAATTTAGAATTTCCAATACTTCTTTTGCTTGCTCGGGTTTATCATCCATGATACAATCCGCCAACTCTTTCATTTCTTTATAACTTCCATTTTCTAATGCTTGCCTATATAAATTTACCCAAGAATCGACACTATATTCCCCTGAAGCTGCGTATTGTGTTGCTATTCTTGTCAAAGCCCAAGGGTGTCCTTTTTCCGCTACTAATTTATATATTTTCTCGGCTTCACGTTGCATATCAACGTTAGCGTTGTTGTCTTCATCTCGATAATAATACAAATTGTAGGCATATTGATACATACTTCCCACACAAGTTCGAATAGAATCTATTGAAACGCTTTTAAAATTCTGTGGTGTAATCATTCTTCTTAGCTTTTCTGTTTTGGGATAATTCTCCATTTCGGACACATTAAAAGCATAAAACATAAAAATATCTCGGTCTTTTTCATCAGCCAAAAATATTGTAGAACTTAGTTTTTTGCCTGTTCTTGGGCGCAAGAATAGCACTTGATCATAATTGTAAGCAATCACTATTTGATTGGATTCAAGAATACTGCTGTCTATTAATTGTTGATTCTTTTGGGCATTTACTTCAAAATCTCCAAATGTCCACGTGTCCAATTTGAATGAAATGCTATGGGGTATTTCATTAAAAGAAGTGATAAGTTTTTTGTAATCTTCTGGAAAAATTACATCAAGTTTTTTTTCAATATCTTCCATTTTTTTGAGCGTTAGAGTATTTTGCGCCAAAATAGGAGTATTAATTAGGCACATCAAAATAAAAAGTACTTGTTTCATGTAAAATATGTTTTCAATGGTTACTATTTTTTGCGCTTTGTATTGCAAAAAAAACTTTATTTTCACGCAAATTTTGACTACTACTACCTACAAGCAACATTAACTTTTAGGTTTGCAAGCAAAAAAATGGGTGTATAAAATATTCAAAAATGGGTGTCTTTACCACGCTTAATGCAAGCGTCCATGTTAAAATCAGTACAAAACTATAACTTTTTTACCTCATAACCAAATCCCAACACAAAAAGCACATTTATTGCCTTCTGTACTGATTTTAGTACGGATTAGCTCGGCATACTGTTGCTATTGCAACAGACAAGCCACAGGCTTGTAGTTAGTTAGGCACAAGCAAATATGCTTGCACCAGTAGGGGCATCAGGTGATACTGCGTACTGCGTTTGGACAGCGAAATAATCAAACTTACCTACCTATGCAGTAGGCAAGAGCGTTTTTATAGAAGCTCTTACCCCAAAGATAGCAACCCAAAAAAGCGTATCTTGTCGTTCAGCTACAGACCCTTGTCGTTCAGCACATTTTTTTGGAAATGACTGATAAGGCGACTTATATTTGCACCATCAAATGTAGCTGGAATAGTCGCAAAAGGTGTAAGCACTTTATTTTTAGCGTTCAAAAATGGCTAATTTGATACAAGCCGAGGCGGATTCCGAAAAGCCTAACGAGTAGGAACAATTTTTTTTAATCTAAAAAATGAAAAATTTTATTTTAAGCATTTTAGTTGCTTTTGTAACGCTCTTAGCAGCATCTACAAGTCAAGCGCAAAACACGCCAGACATCACTTTCGAAACGTTTGGTATTTTTGGCAAAGGCAGACCTGGCGATCCCGCTGGCTACTACTTTTTGCAGCAAGAGGGGGCTGATTTAGCAAAAATCAAGGTGTCTGGTCAAAACACAGGAGGAAGCATAAACGTGGAAAGAGCAGGCAGTTTCGTGTATTTTAATTTAGCGGGTACAACGAAATATCTGAAGTTCACTACTACAGGCAACCAAGTGAAGTGGGTGGATGGTAAAGACGACAACGCAAAATGGAAGGAAATACCTGCCATACAACCAGGTGCTGACAAAGGCTGGAAAAGTTATGTGCTATCTACCAATGAGAGCCTTTTCTTGCGACATAGCGGTTTCGTGATGTTTGCCAATCCAAGAGCAGAAAACAACATTTTTTATGGCGATGCAACATGGAGAATTGGTGGTGGTATGATGGTGGCTCCAGCAGGCACTCCAAATCCAACTGCTTACGGAAAAAAACAATTACAAACGTATGCTGTAGTTGCCAAAGCTACAAATAATTTTTTCGTGGGTATAAATACGGGAGGGAAAACTGGGATAATTGACAAAACACAGCCTGCCACAGGCAAGATTTTGACATTAGAAATCAGATACAAAAAAGCGATGAGCTGTGCTGTTCTGGTAGATAGCGAATCAGGTAAGTATATTACAACAGATGCAAGTGGTAATGTTTCTTTAACTACTGATGAGCAAGAAGGCTCTTACTGGAGCGTAGAAACCGCTATTCAATCAGGTCTTGACAACGCATGGTTTAGTTTGAAGTCAAAACACTCAAGTTTAACAAATCACTATCTTAGACATGCAGGCTTCATTCTTTATGGACACCCGCGTCAAGGTGATGCAGTTTATTTGGGTGATGCATCTTGGAAATTTGTAGGTTTGTAGAAGTATCAATTTTATATCCTAACTGACAAGTTAAACTTGTATAAGGTGTTTGGGTAGTTGTTTAGATGGTGTAATCATTATAGTCAATCTACCCCAGCATCTCCAATAACTCATTCCGATAGGTTCTGCCTATCGGAATTTTTTTCATGCCCAACCAAACTGCCGAAGAATCAACTCTTGTGATGTGCATAAGATTTACTGCAAAACTCTTATGCACTTGTACAAATTGCTTGCCTCCCAACTCGTCGATAGCTTCTTTCAAGGTTTTTCTGATAGTTACCTTTTTTTCTGAAATAGGATTTTTATGGATAGCATAATTGACATATATATGGTCAGCTTCTAAAAACATGATGTCTTTTTTTTTAATTTTGAGCGTAGCAAAACCATCTTTGAGGTCTATGCTATTATTTTCTTTTTGGGTGGCTTTATAGAGTGCCAAAGATACTTGTGCCTTCACATTTTCGGGTGTAAATGGTTTGGTGATAAAGCCTGAGGGGTAGGTTTCCATAGAAAGGATAAGTGTAGCCTCGTCATATTGAGCCGTGATAAAAATAAAAGGGATTTGCTTTTTATGTAATTCTTTGGCAATGTCAATTCCTGTTTTTTCGCCATACAAACGAATATCAAGTAAAGCAAGGTCAGGCGCGTCTTGTACGATATTTTGTAGAAAATCCTCTGCATTATCTGCTACGGATAGCACCTCATAGCCCCATTCAGTCAGGTGGTAGGCAAGGTTATCCGCAATCAATACCTCATCTTCTGCGATGCAAATTGTCTTTTTCTTCATTTGACTCTGTTTTTTGAAATTCTCCATTGAACAAACGCACCTTGTTGGTTGCTAAATTCTATTACGCCTTTTAGTTGTCGGTTCATGGCATCAAAAATATACATACCTGTTCCTCGCCTCTTTTCGTCTAATACCTCTTGTGGATATCCTTGTCCGTTGTCTTGGTAAGTAAACATCAAAAAATCGCTTTCCTCTTTGAGTGTGATGTGAATACGCAAAGGTTCTTGCCTTTTTACTAACGCATATTTGAACGAATTAGTGAGTAACTCATTCAATACGATACCCAAATAAATCAAGGCAGAATAGGAAATCTGTATTTTATCACAGTCTATCTCTATTTCAATTTCTGTTGTACCTCCCATCAAGCTACTAGTCATCTCCACCATTTCATGCATATATGCTTCCACTTCCAATATGCCTTTTCCTTTTGCAATGGAAAGCAAATCATGTACTATGGCAATGCTCCGAATTCTGCCAATAGTTTGCTTCACTTTTTCAGCCTGAACAGTTGGAACTTGTTTATTGTCCAATTCTAGCAAAGAAATGATAGTCTGTAGATTGTTCTTTACACGATGGTGCAATTCTGATAGCAATACTTCATTTATGCTAAGTTGTTCGGATAAACCACTATTGAATTTTTCTTTTGCTTGGTTAGCTTTATACAATCGTTGAGAAACAAACGCTACAACAGTCAAAAGTATTATAGCTATACCCATCAAAATAGCAAACATTTGCTTTTTAGATTTTTCGAGTGCAATAGTTTTTTGTTGTTGTTCAATTTCCTTTGCCTTTTGGGTGGAGTTATATTTTTCGAGGGTTTCAGTTTGTGCACGCGCATTGGTTTCTTCAAGTAAGGCTATTCTTGCATTTCCTTCTAAAACGTTGTAGTACATAGCTGAATCCTTGATGTTCTTTGCTTCAAAATAAAATCTATGATAAGCAAAAGTAGCTTGTTGGAGGTAGTACCATTTGGTATCTTTGATGACTGCCTTGCAAGTATCTAACAAGTGCCTCATTTGCTCATAATTTCTAACATTATATTCTTTCCTACAGTCGTTTATCAAAGCCAAAATATAAGAACGCTTATAATTCAGTTGCTTCCAAATAGCTGCCGCTTGGCTATAATAGTCATGTTTTTTATTTGAAGCGGTTGAAACTGCCCAACCGATTTGGTTCAGCGCGTATGCCTTTATATTCAAATCGCCTGATTTTTCTGCCCATAGAATTGCCTGATTTGAATGATATATCATGCTATCCTTTCTTTGTTCCCATGTATCGCTTGTACCTATTTCAAAAAAGGACGACCAATAATGATAGTAGGAAGCCAATAAATCTAAGGGAATTTTGGGAGATAAGCCTTTACCTTTGGGATACACCATTTTGCGTGCCTGTTCATAATAATCTTTTGCCTCTGCCATCAAGTTTCGCATTTTGTAAAACTCGCCTACACGGAGCAAACATTTTACCATCTCGGTTGTATCTTTGGTAGCCTTTGCCACTTCTAAGGCTTGGTTACAAATATTCGCGCCTCTTTCGGGATAACCACCCATATTGTACGCGCCTCCCAATAGATACAAAATAGAGGATTTTATCCAACTTTTTTTGATGTTATGTTTGTCTGCTATTTTCTGCAAAGAGTCCAAAATTTTTATACCACGCTCATATTCGGCTCGTTTGGCTAATTCTTCTACAAAGCCCAATTCTAATTGAAACCAAAGTTTAGCAGGAGGCTTTAAATCTAAAGAATCGATTAGGTGTTTTTTTCGCTGCTCGTATTCGGTGGGGTGGCTCAAAAGGAACTTTTTTTCTCTTTGGAAAATGTTGTCATGAACGCTTTGTGCCTGCGCTTGGTAGGCAAGTATCCAAAAAATGAACAGTTGTAAATAACATAATATATGTACACAACTTGTATTTTGCATTTGTTTACCGTATAGTTTAATTGTAATCCTTTCCGCCCTTGTCTATGTTTAAAAGGTGCAGAAAACTCTTTATTTTCACACAAATTTTACTATTACCTACAAGCAACACCAACTTTTAGGTTTGCAAGCAAAAAAATAGGTGTATAAAATATTCAAAAATGGGTGTCTTTACCGCGCCTAACGCAAGCGTCCACGTTAAAATCAGTACAAAATTATAACTTTTTTGCCTCATAACCAAATCCCAACACAAAAAGCATGCCTCTTGTCTTTTGTGTTAATTTTAGTACGGATTAGCTCGGGATACCGTTGCTATTGCAATAGGCAAGCCACAGGCTCAATGCTGTCAACTTAAGGATTTGGCTTGGCAAGTACAAAGGGGGTAAGCTGTTTTTTGCACTCAGGCAGGCAAGTTTTAGGAAATATTGAGCCTAATATTTTCTTAAATTGACAGCATTGAGCCACAAGCTTATAGTTAGTTAAGCACAAGCAAATATGCTTGCACCAGCGGGGCGTGATTATGCCTATAAATTCGTCAACAATTCTTTATTATACAAAGAGCACAGTTATTTGTTGATTAAGAAATTGACAAATGACACACTCATAATTGCTCAAATTATGTTTCCTCAAAAGGAAGATATGCTGTATGTAAGAAAGGTAATAAGATTGTATTTGAAAAGGGTAGTGTTTCGATTTATTAGCCTTTTTCGCTCCAAAACAAAGCCTTCGATTAGTATATATAGGCATGGCATATATTGGGATTTTCTTTTCTTGTTTGATAATGGCAGGCAAGGTATGTGGGCAGGTAAACAACTTGCCTACTATACCTATCCAAAAAGAGTATGTGGTTGTAATCCCATCGCACCTCTCTCAAGTGGCTACGTTTTATTTTACTGGAAGTAGTTTTCTTCCATTAAAAACGCAAAAAAATACGCTCATTATCAAAGCAAATCAAGTAGGTGTGCAAAGATTGATAGCTGTAGTGAATCAAGAAATAGTTTGGACAAAATACTACCAAGTAATAGGACAAACAGATAAACAAGTGTTATTTGTAAACACTGATAATTTTGTAATAATGCCTATAGATATTATAGAAAGAAACATACCAACTTATGAAACAGATAACGGCAAAATAGTACCTGCATCTGTTAGAAACGCTTTTATAATATCGCCATTTCATACAGGGAAATGCGCGATAATAGCCAAGATAAAAGGAAAAATAGTCTGGAAAGACGAGTTTGAAGCCAGGAAGATATTACCTCCTTATTTATTTTTGGCTAATGCACAAGGAATACCTGTAAATATTGACAATGCCTTACCTGCTCAATTTTCTTATCGAATTGCAGTACAAGATGATCCTATTTTCCAAGAGAATCCAGCAAGTTATGGGCATGGATATAGAATTATTGGTATTTCTTATGTTTTATATAGATACAATAAAGCTATCAAAGAGTCTTTTAGTGCTGATGGTAGCATACAAAGCCCCCAAAGTATGGGTGCAAGAGTGGGCGATAAAATAGTCATAAAAGTAGAAGAAATACAAAGAATTTGCCCAACATGCTGCTTCGAACAAATCAAAATACTTCCTAATGAATTTAGTTTTTTAGTTAAGTGAAAGTATTACATCATTTAG
>JAYTNK010000606.1:0-10469 GCA_043748375.1 Cytophagales bacterium | reverse complement strand
TGGAGAGAGGGCAGGGTGTGAGGCTTCTAAAAAACACTTTCGCAAGAAGTCTATTGTTAAGAAACGTTAAAACGTATAGCCATCGTACACTTTGCATTTTAAAAGTGTACGGTTTTGATACACTTTATGGTAAATATTTTTTTAATATATTGATAAACAACAACTTAACTTATTGGCAAGGGGTTTGCAAGACATTATAACAAACCAAACCATATAACCCATGGAAAGCCTGAAATTAGACACGACTCAAAGCCGCAATTTGAACTTTGCAAAGCTATTTTGCGTAGGACTGCTAATTTTGTGGGGAGTACTCTCCTTTTCAGCCGCGCAGACTCCTGACTTAAATGCACAGGAAGACGTGAAGCCAAACATCAAAATTTGCAAGGAAACCATCAAAAAAGAACCTTGCCTACCCAAAAACCAAACCCTATAACCATTTAAAAAACCTTGTGCCTATTAAAACAGTTAAGCTAAATACCGCACAAGGTTTATTTTTTTTTTACCCCTACAAAAAATGTTATTAAAAACACTATCATTTTTATTTCTGACTGTCTTGTCTTTTGCAAGCAGTTTTTCTTTTGCCCAAGCCCAAAACTTAAGCATTAGTGGCAGCTTTATTGAATCAAACAAGGAGGCGGTTTCTTTTGCAACCATAGCGTTGATGCGTGTTGCTGATTCTACTTTGGTAAAAGCGGTTGTTTCTGATGAGAGCGGGCGATTTGCTATTAATGGACTTACACAAGGCAATTATTATGTGTCGGCTACTTATATGGGTTTCAAAAATTTTAAGTCAAATGTTATAAACTTGACAAATGAAAACTTGAATTTGAATCCATATATATTGGAAAAACAAAGTGCTGACCTCGCCGAAGTAAAAATGATTGCCCAACGCCCTCTTATAGAAGTTTTGGCAGATAAAACAGTCTTTAATGTGCAAAACACCTTGAATGCCACAGGCACGAATGGCTTTGAATTATTGCGCAAAGCACCAGGTGTAGTGATGGACAATAACGACAACTTGATAGTGGAAGGCAAGAGTGGTGTGCAGATATTCATAGATGGCAAAGCTTCTGTACTGACAGGGCAAGACCTCGCTAACTATCTCAAAACTGTACAATCAGCTGACATTGAGGCTATTGAAATCATTACTCAACCGTCCTCTAAATATGATGCTGCAGGTACAGCAGGCATTATCAATATTAAATTCAAACGTAACAAAAACTTAGGAACAAACGGTTCAGTGGGAATAGGTTATGCTTATGGTAAATACAGCAAATACAACAGTTCAATTTCTCTGAATAATAGAAGCAAGAAGTTCAATGTATTTACGAATTATAGCAATCGGGTAGGCAAGACGTGGAACTTCATGAACCTAAATCGTACTCAAGAAAACACGCTTTTTGCCTTAGTATCCGATAATGTAAGTGACGACCAAAACCATAATGTAAAAGCGGGAGCAGATTTTTTTGCCACCAAAAAAAGTACTTGTGGTGTATTGGTAAGCGGTAATTTTAGTGATGCAGCTTCGCTTAATACCTCAAAAACACCTATAACCGACCTTGCCACCAATAATACAAACCGTGTTTTAGTAGCACAAAGCAATTCCTTCATGAATTTCTCAAACCTAACAGGTAACATGAACTATAGATTTGCAGATACATTGGGACATTCTTTGAACGTAGATTTGGACGCAGGCAAGTACACCAACAAACGAAGCAATGACCAGCCTAATACCTACTATAATGGCAATGAAAGCGTAGTTTTAAGTAATTCCAACTTTTATATGGAAACGCCCATAGAGGTTAGCATCTTGAGTTTTAAAGTAGATTATGAGCAAAACTTACTGAAAGGTAAGTTTGGCATGGGCTTCAAAACCTCATGGGTAAATACAGATAATACCTTTAATTTTTACAAAGTGATAGACGCAGCGCGCCTTTTGGATAATACACAAAGCAATAATTTTGTGTATAAAGAAAATGTAAAAGCCGTTTACTTTAACTATAACAGGAAGTGGAAAAAGACCAACCTGCAGTTTGGATTGCGTGGTGAGCAAACCGTATCAGAAGGAGATCTAACGAGTGTGCAAGCCAATAATGAAAGCAACGTAAGCCGAAATTATCTTAACTTGTTTCCAAGTGCAGGTTTTACCTATACGCCTAACCAAAGTAATTCTTTTGCCATTAACTATAGTAAACGCATAGAACGCCCTAACTATCAGACACTCAACCCTTTCCAAAGGCAGATAGATGAGCTTTCATTCCGCAAAGGTAATGCCTACTTACAGCCTCAATACGTAGATAATATCAAACTTTCGCACACGTACAAATACACACTTACGACCGCAGTAAGTTATAGTTTTATACAAGATTTCTTCGCCCAAGTTACAGATGTTTTGCCTGAAGGTCGTAGTTTTATTATGGAGCGCAATATTGCCACGCAGGAGGTTTTGAATTTGAGTATTACATACCCTTTCAATGTAGCTAAATGGTGGGGCGTATATGCTAGCTTCAATGCTTCGCACAATGTATTCAAAGGAAAAAATGATAACTTCAGGTCCATTTCGCAAACTACATTCAATTTTTATGGACAAAACACCTTTACCTTGCCTGCAGGCTTCAAGTTCGAGGTTTCGGGTTGGATAAATTCTCCCTCAGTTTGGGGTGGCACTTATTTAACTGAAACATTGGGTTCGTTAGATTTGGCATTGCAAAAAACGTTTTTGAAAGATAAACTTTCAGTACGTCTTGCGGCAAGTGATATTCTCTTTACCTCGCCTTGGTATGGTAGTATGCAGTTTGGTGCTTTGAAAATAGCAGGCAATGGCGGTTGGGAAAGCAGGCAAGTTCGCCTTAATCTTACCTATAACTTTGGAGGCAAGGACGTAAAGGCAGCCCGTAAACGCAATACAGGCATCGAAGACGAAAATAATAGACTTTAATAGATATAACTTTGCTTATGTTAGATTGGTTGGAACAGGGTTGATGCTTTGCATCAACCTTATTTTTTCGCCGCTTTGTAGCGAAAAGACTTGCCTGCCCCGCAATTTTAATCGCAGAGCGTATATTTCAATTTTAAGTTGTAAGGTGCTTATTATCAACATTTTAAAAGCGTTACTTGTTAATTTTACCTACTCAATTTTAATAATGATGAGTTTTCAATTTTTTTTGCAAACTTTTTGCAATATACTTGCATGGAATGAGAAAAATCTTGCGAAATATTGATTATATCTGTTTAGGACTTGCTCTGTTATTGGGAGTAGCCAGTTTTGTTGTGTTCAATACACAACGCAAAAGCACTATGCACCAACAAAAAAAACAAGTCCAAAACATTATCCAAAGCCGTTTTGATGCCTTATTAAAACATATAGAAGCGGAAAATATTGCGATACAAAAAAACACTAAGGAAAGTGACGCGCTTCGCACCACAAAAGGGGACGAACTCTACACACATTTTATATTCCGAAATAGCCATCTTATACGTTGGACTGACTATCATTTTGTGCCTTTACATGAAACAATAGCGGGGCAATATGCCTATAAAGCATTACAAACACCACAAGGCTATGGTTTGCTTATCAAAACTTCAGCAGAAATTAACGCAGACAGCCTTGAATTTATTTCCTATCTTCCTATTTTAACTAACTATCAACTAGAAAATAAATACCTTCAATCTAGCGATAATTACAAGCTTGTTCAAGAAAAGGGTGTTTCCTTAGAACGAACAGATAGCACCTACCAAATCTATTTGCCTGATAAAACACCTGTGTTTGGTTTATCTTTTGCATCTGATTTTAAAGAGAAAAAAATAGTTTTTCTATGGTTTATAGGTAGTTTAGGTATAGGAGCAGTTTTAATGGGTTTATGGGCGTTGCGAGGAATTACTATGCGCCTACACCGCAAAAAACGCTATGAGTGGGCTATCATGTTATGGGGAGTAGTAGGTTTTGGGTTGCGTTCATGGATGATTTATACCGTCTTTCCATTCGAATGGACAGGCTGGGACTTGTTTAATCGCGCCTTGTACCCTGCTTCGCGTTTTACGCCCTCATTAGGCGACCTCGCCCTGAATATGCTTGTATTGGGCGGAGTACTCATGTATTTTTTGCGATGCTACCCTTATATGCAGTCCTATAAACTACTTTTAGATTTAGGGCAGACAGGGCGCGTCTTTTTAGTTGGATTACTTATATTTCTTACTTTTTGGGTAACATTAGTGTATTACAATGCGCTTGGTTCTATCTTTTTGCACCCTGAGCAACGCCTCGCAATAGCCAATACATTGGAATGGACTACCTTAAATGGCTTTGGCTTTTTGATATTCGTAGTACTTTCAGGATTTTATTTTTTCGTCTTGCACACTTTTACACGATTGTGTATGCAATTTGCACCTAAACCACGCAAACAAAAACGCACTCTTTTGGGAAAAGCAGGCATAGAAATCAGCATTCTTTTGGTTGCAAGCATAGCTTTTGCGGTGGTTACATGGGCATTAAAAATTTTGAATGTGTGGTTAATTGCGCTCCATTTAATTTATTTTATTACTATTTATATAACGCGTTGGCCCAAAACATTGGCGCAATTCCGATATGCTACGTCTATTTACTTATTTATAGGCGCGTTATTAGCCTCTACCATAAGCACTTTTTCTATCTATAGTTTTGGGGCAAAAAGCAGTCTTGCTGATAAACGTGCCTTTGGCAATATGCGCCTGCCCGAAAATGACGTTATAGCCGAGCAACAATTAAGCGAGGCACTGACTCAAATTAAAACAGACAAAGAAATCCTTGCCTACTTAAGTACACCAAAAAACCTCCAAGAAAAAAGCCCTACAACAAAAACAGATGAGTCTGCAATGATGATACAAGACAAAATACTTAAGCAGTATCTTGGTAATTATTTTGCAAACTATGACATAAAAACGTATTTTTATGCTGAAAAAGACACCATACCACGCTATTCTAATACCAATGCTTTGCCACATATAGAAGATTTAAGCAGGGAATTTCAAAAACTTTATTACGATACCGATAATCCTGATATTAAATTTATAAACAAAGCAGGTGTAAACAGTAGCAAACATTATCTTGCCTTTGCCCATGTGCAGGCAGGCAAGGTGTATTTAGGTAAAATAGTTATCGACCTTGAGCAACAAATTATAGACGGGCAACCACAAAATGTATATCCAGAACTACTTTTAGGTAAAAACCATACGCTTTCGCCACTCGCCAAACATTACAGCTATGCTGTTTATGACGACCAAGCCCTTGTGTATGCCAAAGGTGATTTCAATTACGAAAAAGATTTTCGTTCCACATGGTTCGAACAAGACGCACTCTATAGGCAAGGCTTTGTACATCAAGGCATTGAGCATTTTGCTGTATCAGGAGGTTTTAAAAAACGGGTAGTAGTTTCCGCGCCTACATACGCGTGGTGGGATATATTTTCAAATTTCTCCTTCTTCTTTTTGTTACTCATTTTGTGTACCTTATTGGGTTTGTTAGGCTACAGCCTCTATAAAGGTAGATATGGACATCACGCGACTTTTTCCACACGCATACAAATTTACCTGAACATAGCCTTTTTCCTACCCTTATTTGTAGTAAGTTTGGTAACACTGAATATCATGCGTGCAAATTATCAAAATGACCTTAAGGCAAATTTTTTGCGCAGAAGCGAAAGCGTAGCGCATAGTTTGCAACCTCCCTTATTAAAATTTAGAAGCAGAGATATTTCCCAAGATGATTTAGACAAGTATTTATTAGAGGTAGCACGCCACACAGGTACAGATATTAGTTTGTTTGATGGCAGTGGGAAACTACTATCAAGCAGCCAACCCGCTATTTATGATAAAGTTAATTTGCTATCGCCTTACATAAATCCGCAAGCCCTTGAGTTGGTAGGCAAGCGAAAAAACCGCTATGCCGTCTTGCCTGAGCGGGTAGGCAAGCTCGAATTTACAACAACTTACCTGCCCCTACGCAATTACGAACAAGATAAACGCCAATTACTTGGTATTGTGAGTATTCCTTTTTTTGAGGCACAATACGAAATCAACAAAAAGCAGATGGAATTACTGGCGTTGATGGTTAATATTTTCTCAAGTTCGTTTATCGTATTAGTGATTATTTCGTTCTTTGCCGCTCGCCTGCTCACGTTGCCTTTGCGCCTTATCACGTTGCAAGTTAGGCGTACCTCTTATACAAACTACAATGAACCCTTGCAAAACCAACCCCTTGAGTGGAAAACCAAAGATGAAATAGGACTTTTTGTGCAGGAATACAACAAAATGCTCAAGAACTTAGATGACAGCAGGCAAGAACTCATAGCCGCGCAGCGTGAAAGCGCATGGCGTGAAATGGCGCAACAAGTTGCCCACGAAATTAAGAACCCGCTCATGCCCATGAAGCTCGGTATCCAAATGATGCAACGCCGCTTAGAAGCTATGGGCGAGGATATGCAGGCTACTTTTAGCCGTTATATAGAAACTTTATTAGAAAAAATAGAGGTTCTTAATGATATTGCTACCTCCTTTTCAGCATACGCCAGAATGCCTATTCCGATAACCGAACGCTTTGACATCGCGGAACTTATGCACGAAACCGAAATGCTCTACGAGGATACAGAGGGCGAATTTATATTTTATGTGCCTACTCAACCTTGTTATATACGTGGCGACCGCAAACTGTTAGGGCGTGTATTTATTAACCTTATCAAAAATGCCTTAGAAGCCATGCCCGAAGACCACATAGCGCACATAGAGGTGAATTTGAAAAAAAATATCGAGGGTTTAGTACAAATTTCTATACAAGACAACGGCTCTGGTATCCCAGAAGATATACGCGACAAGTTATTCACGCCCAACTTTACAACCAAATCAAGTGGCTCTGGCATCGGATTAGCCCTCTCTAAACGCGGTATAGAACACGCAGGTGGACGCATTTGGTTTGAAACAGAAGAAGAAGTTGGTACAACCTTTTTTATAGAATTGCCATTAGTAGGTTAAAAATATTTTTGCACACCCATGAAAACTATCTCAGTTGGTCGCTCTCCTAAAAATGACTTGGTAATCCAAGATGTATTGGTTTCAACGCATCATTTGTTGCTTATATGTGATGAGGCTGGTACACTCTTTGTCGAAGACTTACAATCTACCAATGGCACTTTGATAGACGGCGCACTACTGCGCGGTGGTAGGCAAGTTATTACACCAAACACCCTTATAAAAATAGGCGAAACAATTTTGGAATGGCAAAACCTCCTCCAAAATAAACCATTATCGTTGCCTAAAACTGAAACCATACCTGAAGCAATAACGCCCTTGCCTGCCCCAATACAGCCTGAAGTGATAACGTCCTTGCCTGCCCCGATACAGCCTGAAACAACAACATATAGGGCTGATAAACCAACTTTATGGCTTTTCTGGACAGCTATTGGAATGGCAGGTTTTCTCGCGTTTTTATTGTTTTTTTGGTATTTTACCTATATAAAAAACGTGTAGAGGAGTGTGCAAAAATTATGCTCACAAAGGTCTAAATAAACTGTGTAAAAAGAAAACAAGCGCAAGTTTGGATATTCAAATAAAAATACTATCTTTGCACATAATAAGCCTTGTTTATAAATTATATTCATCCATAGCGCATTGCGGGGCTTAAAGCCCTTTTTTCGTTTTAAACACATGGAAATTTTATCTAAGGTACACGAGTGGCTTATCCCCATATTAGGAGAAGATCATTTTGCTACAGACGTGCAATTTGTTCCGCGCAAGCCCCTCGCAAAATTGCTCATTACACTCGATGGCGATAAAGGCATCGGCATCGACAAATGTGCAGAAGTGAGCAGGCAACTGAGTGCTTTGATTGACGAAGCCGACTTGCTACCAAATGCCTATACTTTGGAAGTTTCCTCGCATGGAGCTGATAGTCTGCTCATATTGCCTCGCCAATATAACCAACATATCGGTAGAAATTTGAAAGTAGAACTCCACGAAATAGAAGGCGAAGCCCTCACCTTTCATGGTAAACTTACCGAAGTACAGCCCAACCAAATCGTGTTGGAAACCGCAGGCGGAAAAAAGAAAACCGCACAAGTCCATGAAATTCTTTTCGCACATATCAAAAAAGCAAATGTTGTTGTAGCCATTTAGTGCTAAAAAAAATTTGTGATGTCTTAAGAATGTAAAACTACTAACTTATTAAATTCTTGTTAAACCCACCACTCACATGGCAAAAACAGTCAAAAAAGCAACTACCAAAGACAAGGAAGCCGCGAACTTTATTGAATCATTTGCAGAATTTGCACGCACCAAAAATATTGACAGCACTGAGGTTTCGCGCCTGCTGGAAGAAGTATTCCGCGCTATGATTCGCAAAAAATACGGCACAGACAGAGGTTTCGAAGTATTTGTAGATACAAACGAAGGTAACCTCGATATGCGCCGCCTACGCCAAGTAATAGATGATGATGATGAAGATATTTATGAACCTGATAAAATATCACTTACCGAAGCCCGCAAAATTCAAGATGACTTTGAGATAGAAGAAGAGGTTTCGGAAGATATTAAACTCGAAGACTTTGGACGGAGAACTATTCTCACAGCTCGCCAAACACTTATCCAAAAAGTCAAAGACTTGGAGAAAGAATTGCTTTACAGAAAATACAAAGCCCTCGAACGCGAAATCATTACTGCCGAAGTTTATCAAACCACAGGTAGAGATGGACGCGACCTCGTATTGAAAGATAGCGAAGAAAATGAACTTTCCTTGCCTCGCCAACAACTTATACCAAAAGACCGCTTTCGCAAAACAGAACAAGTACGCGCTGTAGTAGAAAGAGTGGAAATGAATAACGGTACTCCAAAAATTATCATGTCGCGCACCTCGCCCGTACTTCTCGAGCGTTTATTGGAGCAGGAAATTCCTGAAATTTTTGATGGCTTAATTGTTATCAAAAAAGTTGTACGTGAGCCTGGTGAGCGCGCCAAAGTTGCCGTAGAATCTTATGATGACCGCATAGACCCTGTTGGTGCTTGTGTGGGTAGCAAAGGCTCTCGCATACAAGGCATCGTAAAAGAACTTGGTAACGAGAACATAGACATAATCAATTACACTGAAAACCTGGAGCTATACTTGGCGCGTGCGCTAAGCCCTGCCAAAATAACCAACATGGTAGTCGAAGAAACGGGTAGAATTTCTGTTTATATGAAACCCGACCAAGTTTCACTCGCCATAGGACGCGGCGGGCATAATATTAAACTCGCAGGCAAGTTAATTGGCTATGAGATTGATGTATTCCGCGATGGCGAAGATGTACATATAGAAGAGGATATCGATATGACTGAATTTGCAGACGAACTCGACCCTTGGATTATCGAAGAACTCCATAAACTCGGCTTAGATACAGCCAAAAGTGTACTCGAATTGAGCCGAGACGAGCTTGTACGCCGTACCGACTGGGAAGAGGAAACTGTAGATGAGTTACTCGACCTACTGAAAAAAGAATTTGAAGAAGAGGAATAACAATTTTGTACAGACTGTGCTGTTTTTGTTTCTACTCTTTGCCCATGTAATCTTAAGGGCTAATGTTGCTTTCACCTTGCCTACCCTCCAAATAGGGAGGCAAGCGTGAAGCATAATATTTAGCAAACATCAAACAATTCCTCCTTATGTTCAGTACAACCGAAATAACTTCTGCAGAAATAACCTCAGACAATCCTATTCATCAACGTTTGTTACTTGCCTACATAGCCGCTGCCGAACGCATACAAGGCAATCTACTCGAAGTGGGTTGTGGTGTAGGGCGTGGTATAGAAGTGCTTTTAGCCGCTACACCTCAATATACAGCCATTGATAAAAATAGTGCATTGATTGACGAGTTGCAACATCAATATCCGAAAGCACAATTCCTTTGCCAAAATATTCCGCCTATGCGTGGTTTGGAAGAGGGAAGTTATGATTGGATAGTATCATTTCAAGTTATTGAACACATCGAAAATGATGCGTTATTTGTCGCAGAATTGCACCGTTTATTGCGACAGGGAGGCAAGCTACTTATCACTACACCCAATCGCAAACTTTCACTCACACGCAACCCTTGGCACGTGAGAGAATATACTGCCACCGAACTCGAAACTCTTTTGAAAAAACACTTTTCCAAAGTGGAAATGTTGGGCGTACAAGGCAATGAAAAAATACAAGCCTATTATGAAGCCAATAAAAAAGCGGTCGCAAATATAGCGCGTTGGGATATTTTTAATTTGCAATATCGTTTGCCACGCCGTTTATTACAAGTGCCTTATGATTTGTTGAACAGAATGAATAGACGCAAACTCCAACAAAAAAACACGCGCTTAGTAGATGATATTACAACCGCCGACTATTTTATCACGGATAAAGTAGAGGAGTCGTTAGACTTATTTTTTATTGCAGAAAAATAAAAAAATCCATTTTCCCTACAACATTATGAACTTTATTA
>JAYTNK010000605.1:0-5481 GCA_043748375.1 Cytophagales bacterium | reverse complement strand
ATTCCGCCTGTTTTTTTGTCCTATCTTGCACCAAAAGGTTATGAACCGTTTTTTAATTGGGCAACTCTCGCGCTTTCTTTTGCGTTGTTGTTTTATGTGCGTATGTCTATCATGATGGCGGTAGGTATGTTATTTATCTGTGTGGCTATGATTGTGGGCAATTATTACCTTTCACAAGTTGCTTTTGCGCCTTTGTGGGCAATCTCAGTGAGTATTTTTGTAGTAGCGTGGATAGGACAATTTTATGGACATAAGGTGGAGGGTAAAAAGCCATCTTTTGTAAAAGATGTACAGTTTTTGTTGATAGGGCCTGCGTGGTTGTTGAGCTTTGTGTATAAAAAAATGGGGGTAAAATATTAGACGCATCCATCATATCCACTAAACGCATAACAAAAAAGCCATCTTCACGTATGTGAGATGGCTTTTTTAGAAGGTGTGTTTTTTTAGAAATTCCAAATATCTTCTTTGGGAGCGTCTTCGCTTGCATTTTCCTTGTCTTCTTTGATAGGTTTGCTAAGCCAAGCTTGTGCGGAAACGAATTGCTTGTTAGCTTCGTCATATACTTCTATGCGGTCTTCGTTTGCGTTTACGCGGAAGCGACACACTTTATTGCCTTCGCAGCCTACATAGTTGCGAAGCACACCACCAAAATAGGCAGAATTATCAGATACATTAGCTACGATTTGGTACTGCAACCCGCTGGGGCAACGGCTAAACATTTCGCCACGTACCTTGATGTTCATTTTTTTGCGAATAGGCGACACCAACTCGCGCTGAAGAATGCGGTGTCCTTTTTCAGTCATAATGGTATCTTCAGAGGCTTGCTTGTAAAAAGTAGAGGCACACAAGATAGTTGTCAGCATTACTGCCACTACAGCCACGCTCATCAAAGATTGCTTTTTCATATTCGTTGTTAAATTTTCAAGAGTTCTTTAAATTGTAACGTAAAGCTACATTAAAAAGTTTAAATATGCAAATTTATTTGTTGTTTTTGAGTTTTCTTTTTTGGTAACGGATACGGCTCACTTTAATCGTTATTTCCTATTCTCACACCAAAGGTTGTCGTAATGCCTATTCGAATGCCCCAATTAGCATATTTACCATTTTCAAAAGATGCCACTCCTTCTAAACGAAAGATGCGAAAGATGCCATCAAGTGTGTAACCCGCTTCAGTATAGGCTGTTTTGGGTGTAAGTAATTGATTGACAAAAATATTTTCTTTAATACCAAACATACGGAGCGTTGTAAATTGTGTGAGCAAGAACTTTCGCAACTGTATATAGGCGTGTCCTTCTATATATTTGTCGGCTGTACTAAATTTATAATAATCCAAAATGCGAAAACTTGAAACTGCGTCCGCAAATTGCACAAACATACGATTGCCATTAAAGTGTTTATAGTCAGGTAAGTATAACTTATTTTTACTCAAAAAACTGCCTGCGGAAACGGCATAACCTACTTTGCCTCTGATACCAATATTAAAATAATGCTGCAAACCCAACGACACGAAATCATAGTTTATATCCATCAATCCTTTGCGGTATTCTAAGGAAATGGTAGGCGATTTGTCGCTGACAAGGTATTTTCTGCCATTGCGCAAGCCGTATTGTAGGTAGGGTTTGTAGGCAAGCTTTACCTGAATAGTTGTGGCTGTGTGGGTAGGCAAGGCGGTTTCGTTCAATTCTACATTTTCGGGATTATTAGAGGTGTAGTCGCGGTTTGTCCAATCAAAAATCTTTTCAGCCGATCTGTTTTCGAGCCCTCTTCTGTGGGCATATTGGAGGGAGGTTTCTATAGATAAGCCATCATTAAGTTTGCCTTCCCAGCGCAATCGGGCATAGTCTTGTTCATAGAGCTTCATGTAATTTTGCTCAAAGAGTAAACTATAGGCGGTATTTAAAATAGAGGGAATAGGGTATTCCCCGTTGATTTGTTGGATATAGCGTCCACCGTCGAGTTTTAGCTTGTGTTGCCTGAAGCGTGAAGTATCAGCATTTTGCCTTGTGCGAAATGTCCATGTGGCTTCGCCCTTGCCTGTGAGCAGATTTCGTGCGGTAGCATAACGTGCTAATCCAGAGAGGGTAAATGTATGGCGTTTAGCGTTTTTTTCGTAGGCAAGTTTGAAATTTGAGGCGAATCCTTCTACAGTATTATAGCCCATACTTTCGAGTATAGATACGATGCTGAAGCTTGCCTGCTTGCCTGCCTTATATGTACCACCAAGCACTAAATCCCAAGGGCGAAACTTTTTCGTGTTACGCACTTTGCCTGTTATCGAGTCTTTTATTTGGGTAGTTTTTTTTGTAGAATCTACTTTTACGAGGCTGTCGCGCTCTTGGTAGCTTTTTATTTCATCATTTGCAAGAGGAATTGGTCGGTTTTGCAACCAAAAAAGTTCGTCTTTTCCTTTTTGTTTTGCGAGGCTGTCGATAGTAGTAGAGTCATTTTTGATGAGTTGGCTGGCGGGGATTTCACCGCTTTTGGTATTTTTTCGTTCTTCTTGCTGTTCTTTTTTCTCTGTTTCTTTGATAAGTTTGCGTAGGTTTTTGCGGGTAAGTTCTTCGCCATTGGAGAGTGCCGATTCTAAATCTTGGTTTTTACCTTTTTTCGCTTGTTCTTTTCGCGCTTCTTTTGCCTTGCCTGCCCTTTCGCGTTCTATTTTTTCGTCTATTAGTTTTAATTCGCGGTTGTAAATAGGGTTTACTTTTATATTGTAATTGCTTACTGAAGCTAAATAATTGTATGCTGCTTTGAATCCTAATATCTTGCCTAGTATTTTGAATTGGTGGGTGATAGGCATAAAAACACCGTCTTGAATAGGGGCATATAGTTGTTTTACATCTATGGTGATGCCCATTTTTATGGTAGTCAATTCGAGGCTATGAATGCACCATTTGTCTTCTATGATATAAATAAAGCCTTCCCACACGTCATCGCCTTTTGAGCGAGGTGTTACTTTTATTTTGTTTACCTCGTAGTTTTGGTCTGTGAAGGTTGATTCTAAGTAGAATTTGTAATAAGCAAAAGCTGAAGGTGCAAGAGGCGAGAGTATGCCTTGCATTTTAGGGTCATAAAAACTTGCCTGAATATAATCCATAGGCGAAACGCTGTTATTTTCGACATCGCTACTACGCATGGAGAGTACGTTTTTGGTGTATTTATTGGGTTGTTCGAAAGTAATATCTGTAATGGTTTCGCTTAAGAAAGTCTTGCCTTCGAGCTTACCTTCCTTTTCCATTTGCTTCTGTACAATGTCAGGAATATTCAGAATTTGGGTTGTCCCTTTTATGTATAAACGTGCACTGTAAGCATCTACTTGCAATTTATGTATCTTGCTCATAGCAATCGCCTTGCGCATGATGGTATAGGCAGGGTCTTCGCTGTTGCCTGTAAGTGCCACTTCAGAAAGAGAATAGGCTTGCGCAACGAGTGTAACGGGCATATTTTGCATTTCCTTGCCTACCGTTACGGTTGTTTCGAATGTTTCATAACCCATTACTTGAAACGTAACTTGATGTGTTCCTGCAGGCAAGCGCAATTCATACGCGCCGTCTTGATTGCTGGCTGTGCCTGTTTGCGTACTTTTGGCATAAATACTTGCGAAAGGTATTGTTATGCCTTTTGCATCTTTAATGACACCTTTTATACCACTTATTTGAGCAAAAAGAGTGGATTGCACAAGCATCAATGCGCAAAGAGTTAATAGAAAAAACGTTGAAATTCGCATAAATGTAAGATGCTTTTGTAAGGTAAAAGGTTGCATGAAATACTTTAAAACTGAAAATAAATAAAAGGCTGTACGTTTTCGTTTTGCACTTGTAAAATTATTTGTACAATTAAAAGTAATATAACGGCTTTTATATAAAAGGGCATAGCTTGGAAGGCAAGTTGCAAAGCGTGTTTGGGTTTATTGCCTATAAAATGAGACGCATAACCTACTAATAATAAATACACTACCAAACTATTTGCCTTGAAAAAATAAAACGCATAAGCCCAATCTATATGAAAGAAGATTTTATGAATGGAAATTGTAGCTGTTTGGAAACTGCTGGCTCTGAAAAATATCCACAAGAACGCCACAAAATGAAATGTGAGCAGCCACCCCAAAGGGGTAATAATAGCTTGGTTAAGGTCTAAATCTTTCGCCCATTTACTAAAAATTTTGTGTGCCAAAAGCCCACTGCCATGCATTGCCCCCCAAAAAATAAACTTCCAGTCTGCTCCATGCCAAAACCCACCAATCAACATAGTAAGAAATAAGAATAGCCATTGTTTTTCTTCGCCTTTTCGATTGCCTCCAAGCGGAATGTAAATATAGTCGCGCAACCAGCCCGATAGCGAAATGTGCCATTTGCGCCAAAACGCTGTGATATCTAAGGCTTGATAGGGATTCATAAAATTTTCTTTCAAGCGGTAGCCCATCAATAAGGCGATGCCAATAGCCATGTCAGAATAACCTGAAAAGTCGCAATAAATTTGCAACGTATAGGCATACATCGCCATGAGATTTTCAAAACCCGAATAACCCGCAGGGTTTTTATAAATTAAATCGACATATTGCGCCAAATAATCCGCAATAATAGCCTTTTTTATCAAACCTTTTAAGATAAGAAAAAGCCCTTCGCTCATGTCTGCCTGAGTAAAAACTAAAGGCTGACGCACTTGCGAAAGAAAATCTCTTGCACGCACTATAGGCCCTGCTACAAGGTGCGGAAAAAAGGTCATATAAAATACAAAATCTAACAAATTATTGCTTACTGCAATATGTTTTTGTTTTACATCAACCAAATAACTGATAGCCTGAAAGGTATAAAATGAAATGCCAATGGGCAAAATAATTTGCCATGCCTTAAATTCCCAACCTACAGCAACAGAAAAATTGCTTAAAAAGAAATTGAAATATTTGAAATAAAGTAAAAAAGAAACATTGAATATAATAGATAAAAATAAACCAACATTTCTTATTTTTTTATCTTGTTGTTTATCTATCCAAAGGGCTAAATAATAGGTTACAATAATCGTAAACAAAAATAAGCCAATAAAATAACCACTCGATTTGTAATAAAAAAACAAACTGAAAACAATCACATACCCCAACCTTGCCTGCACATTTTGATAAATACGCAAATAACCAATCAAAAAAAATAAAAACAAAAATAAAAACAAGCCACTATTAAAAAGCATAGGGTTATGGAAGTCGAAACTGAAAAAATCTTGTAAAAAATCAAGCATAGGTTTTTGTAAATTTTGGTTATTTGATAATTTTTAACACTGGTAAGCCATATTTTGTAAATTTTAAAATAGCCCTCTCAAATTTCTCCAAATGTTGCGACCATTTCATTGCCTTCAAGTAAAAAATGAAAGTTTGATTTTGCGTTTTGATAAGCCTCCGTAAGCTCTGCCAATTCTGCTGAAAATGTATCAGCTTGCATTTCCTGTAGCTTGCCTACCAAAAACAAACGTAGCTCCTCGTCTTCTTCG
>JAYTNK010000604.1:0-1891 GCA_043748375.1 Cytophagales bacterium | reverse complement strand
GGTAGTCTAAACTTCCGCCAAAATCTCTTTGTGTCAAGGAACCTTGTTTCAATTCTTTATACTGTGTAAGTGCACCTGATTCAAAAATAGTAGTTTTAGTCTTAGAAATACGCCCTAATAAAGCGGGATTAGCGGTATTAATAAAAAAGGGCATCGTAAAACTTACGTTCCCGCCTGGCATGGCTTGTTGGGCGGCTGTAGTTGCAGGGCGAAGGTCGCCTATACCTGCCTGTGAATAGGGTGAGTTACCCAAATCTTGAGCGAAGGCTGTCGCCAAAGATACACAAAACAAGATAGGCAATAAGAAGATTGTACGCATGAGTGAGCGGTTGGAGGAGTAGGTAAAAGAGAAGGCAGAAAAGAAATATCATGTCATACAAGTAAATCATAAACCTTGATTTATGAATTTGTGTTGTAAGATTTGATATAATCCTATCAGTCCCAAATTGGGGAGTGCAAATATCGGATATTTTAATAAACTTCCCAAAAAATCTGCATCCCCTCCGCATAATAAGACCTTAAGTGTAGGGAAAAGGTTGTAATAGGCTTGAATTGTCCCTTCTATTTCTGAAATAACGCCCAAAAGCACGCCATTGTGTATAGCTTGTTGTGTAGTTTTGCCTGTTAAAGTAGGAGAGATGAAGTCGCTTGCCTGCACCAATGGCAATTTGGCAGTAAAGTGTTGTAAGGCTTTGAAGCGCATCGCGATGCCAAGTGTAATATTTCCGCCTTCAAAAATGCCATCTTCATTCAAAAAATCTAAAGTGATGCACGTTCCCGCGTCTATTATCAGGCAATTAGTTTTTGGAAAAGTAGCCCACGCACCTACAGCTGTTGCGAGGCGGTCAGTACCTAATGTGTGCGGAGTTAGGTAAGTATGGGCGATAGGCAAGGGCGAGGTAGGCAAGAAATGTTGCGTAGGCAAAAAGCCTTGCAGGGTAGGCAAGGCTTCGGCAGGCAAGTGTTGGGTAGCCATGAGTATAGCATATTGCGCCCTTGCCTGCCCCACGAAGCTGTATAGGCTTTGTGCATCAGGCAAGTTCACTACTTCTTGCAAGACGTTGTGTTCAAACACGCCTATTTTAAGGCGCGTATTGCCCCAATCTATGGCAAGAGTACGCATATTGTTATTTTTGTTTTTTTCCAATAAGATAAAAACCGTAAAACGTACCACAATCTTTTTTGTTTTGGCGCATACGCACTTCCATTTGATTGGTAAGTTCTTTCTCGAAACCCTCTTGCCCAAGTTTTTCCATAACGGGTGCAAGCTCGACCGCGTATGCCTCTAAGCCACCGAATGTCTTTTCGCAACAAGCATCAAACGGACTTGAATCCTCGTCTTCTCCCAGCCCTGTAAAAGTATTAGATTCGGTTGCGATAGCGATGAGTTCCTCTTCTGAGAGTACTTTACCCAAATCATCTGTAGAGGTTATCCCTTTTTTCACGATTTTGTCTATGCCTTTTCGCGCATTTTCGCTTAATTTGTCCACTACGTGGGTATTAAAGCAGTTGCACATACCGTCAGTCATCATAACAGCCACTTTAACGAGTGTAGGCTCGGCGTTACTATTTTTGTTTTTGCTACCACTTCCTTGTGCAAAAGTGTATGTAGCTGTGAGCATAAATGCCCATGTGATTAAATGTTTCATCTTAATAAATGTTTTAACAGCTAAACGGACTATCCTCTCTTTTCTTATATGTTACGCAAAATTAATTTAGGCAAAAAGTATTGCTTTGTCATGCTTTGAGGTTTTTCTCTTGCTATAAATCACATTTTTACTACCAAAAAATATCCTTCTGTATTTTTTTAAGTGAAAAGAGAAGTTT
Source organism: Cytophagales bacterium (assembly GCA_043748375.1). Classification (GTDB taxonomy): domain Bacteria; phylum Bacteroidota; class Bacteroidia; order Cytophagales; family Microscillaceae; genus RDXI01. Next base: position 64 of record JAYTNK010000604.1, on the reverse strand, counting down.
GTCATTTTGAGCGAAGCGAAAAATCTTGTTTTTCGTTCACAAATCGTCATTCAACAACGAGATG
>JAYTNK010000603.1:0-4695 GCA_043748375.1 Cytophagales bacterium | reverse complement strand
GGCGACTATGAAGTGGCGATTACAGTTCCTTCAGACCATATCGTTGCCTCTACAGGCGAGTTACAAAACCCTGATAAAGTCCTTTCTGCCAAACACTTAGAAAGACTAAAGAAAGCAGAAAGTGCTACAGAGCCTGTAGTCATTCAAACGCAAGCCGAAGCTGAAATAGCCGAAAAGACTAAAGCGAAAGATACTAAAACTTGGATTTACAAAGCCCAAAATGTACGCGATTTTGCTTGGGCAAGCTCGCGCAAATTTGTGTGGGACGCGATGCGTGTAGAAGTGGGAGGCAAGAAAATTTGGGCAATGTCGTATTATCCAAAAGAAGGCAATCCGCTTTGGGGGCAGTATTCTACGCAAGTGGTTGCTCATACACTCCGCGTATATTCGCGCTATACCATTAATTATCCTTACCCTGTGGCTATTTCTGTGCATGGCTCTGTATTTGGCATGGAGTACCCTATGATTTCGTTCAATGGCGGTCGCCCCAATCCCGATGGTAGTGTTTCAGACGGCACACGCCATGCGATGGTAGGCGTAATTATTCACGAAGTTGGGCATAATTATTTTCCTATGATTGTCAATTCTGATGAAAGACAATGGACATGGATGGACGAAGGACTGAACAGCTTTTGCGAGTACTTGGCTGAATTGGAACTAAAAGACCAACCTTGGGCGAAAAAAGATTATGGCGAAAAAGGCTATCCTTCACGCCGCGGACCTGCTAAAAATATCACAGATTATATGCGCAGCGATCCCAAAACACTCGTGCCTATTATGACCAATTCAGAGCAAATCCTCCAATTTGGTAATAATGCTTATGGCAAACCTGCTACCGCGCTGAACATTCTTCGCGAAACGATTATGGGACATGAATTATTTGACTTCGCGTTCAAACAATATGCCCAAAAGTGGGCATTTAAACACCCCGAACCTGCCGACTTTTTCCGCACTATGGAAGACGCATCGGCTGTCGATTTAGACTGGTTTTGGCGCGGTTGGTTCTTTACTACAGAAGCCTGCGATATAGCCTTAGAAGGTGTAAAACTCACCCGCATTATTGATAAAAAAAATCAGGCAAGTACAACTGTTAGCCCTTTTCTTACGCAATATTACAAGCCTGAACAATTAGAAACTCAACGTAAAAAACTACAAGCCACAGGCTTAGATTTCAGTAAAGAGGAAGAAAAAGCACTTGGCGCAGGACAGTATTTTTACACTTTACAACTAAAAAATATAGCAGGTTTGCTTATGCCTGTTATTATTCAAATAAATTATGAAGATGGAACGAAAGAAGTAGTACGTATCCCTACCGAAATATGGCGCAAAAATGTAAACGAGGCATATAAAACGCTTCGTACACAAAAACCCGCCATCTCATTTCAGCTCGATCCCCTTGAGGAAACTGCCGATATTGATACAAACAATAACTATTTCCCGCGCCAAAATGGTAATTCTAAATTTGGAGAGATAAAAGATAAAGAAAGATAAGCCATACCTTAATAGAAATAAAAAAAACAGTCAATTCTGAAGAATTGACTGTTTTATTATTTCCATATCGTTTTTAGGAAAACTGTGTATGGTGCTACAAATATTTACGGGTAATGCTATATTTGCCATGTTTGCCATGTTTTTATTTCGAGATTATAGGCACAAATAAAGTGTTTGATGGCGTTTATGTGATTGGAAGAACTGTTTTTTACATTAATATGGTATAGGGAGTGGTTGTTTTTTGATAACTTGCCAAAGTTACATCAATCATGCCAAAACCTATATTATTGTAGCAGCCTAAGCCACATTCAAAGACAAAGCGTTGAACAACTTCGTCAGCCCATAGCGTAAAGGGGAACGTATATCCTCTAAATTCTACGGTGTTATATTTATTTAAAGTTGTATAAATACGCGCAAATTTTTTCTCTTCTTGCTTTATTTTTTGTAAGTAGGCTTTGTCTGGTACTATCTGAAATTTAAAGAAAGAAGCCAATGCCTCAGGTGTGTATAGTTGTGTGGCTTCCATTTGCTTAATAATCACCTCATACAAAATATCGGAAAAGGTGTCGTCTTCTGGAGATATAAAATTTTTTGCATGGGTGTCTTCTGCCCCCGCAATAACAATAGGCGAAATACAAACGTATTTTGTTGGATTTGATAAGTCGACCTCGTTTTCGAGTTCAGCTGATTCAGGAATAAGTTTAAGTTCGCCAATTTTGATTTCTGTTTGTTCAAATACTGATTTCAAAAAGGAGTCTATCCATGATTTACTTGGGCTTGATACAACAAGCGTTACTTTAGACGAGTAAAAATGAAGCCCTACACGGCTGACTTTGGTTTGTCCTTTAAGTCCAGAGAAGTTGTATGATGGGTAGTTTTGTTGGACATTGCCTATCAATTGATTTTTAATGAAAGTAGATAGGAGATTTTGATGATGGAATGGTAGGGTAGTTCCTTTGTTTATCAAAGTGAAAATAATTCTCACACGCATAGCTAAAATAAAATTATAGTGTTCTTTACACTTAACAAAAACTTTGCAAATATGTTTTTTTTTTGAGTAAAGAAAGTGGTTTTTTTGCAAACAGTAGTGATAAAGAATGCCGTTGCTTATGTATTAAATTTCACTTATTCTGTTTTCAACCTCTTACAGCCTAATTTTGCTCCAGCAATGCCTAATAACTAATTCTAAAAATATATAGCGAATATTTTAGCAATTTATAGTAGTTGGCATAAATTCTCGTAAACGTCCTTCCTAACAGTATTTTATCATAGTTTTGTCGAATAAAAATGATAAATTTGCAGGCTAAAACCATACTCAGGAATAAGCCTTATGTAAGTTAGTCGTTTTTATAGCTATAAGGTGTTGATTTTCAGTGTTTTGTACTTCCAAAACTAAAAATTTACCTCGTTATTCTCCTATATACATTATGAAAGTAGAACAGATTTATACGGGCTGTTTAGCCCAAGGTGCTTATTACATTGAGAGCGAAGGCGAGGCGGTTATTATCGATCCTTTGCGCGAAGTGCAAGCGTATATCGATATGGCAGAACGCCGCCATGCCACTATCAAATATGTATTTGAAACACACTTTCACGCTGATTTTGTTTCTGGGCACATTGATTTAGCAAAAAAGACAGGTGCGCCTATAGTATATGGACCTACCGACATGAAAATAGGTTTTGAAGCCATCATAGCGCATGATGGGCAAGAGTTTAAGGTAGGCAAGGTTACCCTGCGACTCCTTCACACCCCTGGACACACCCTCGAAAGCTCCTGCTACTTATTACTTGATGAAGATGGCGTAGAAAAAGCCCTTTTTACAGGCGATACGCTGTTTATTGGTGATGTAGGTCGTCCTGACCTTGCCCAAAAATTAGTAACCGACCTTACTCAAGAGAAACTGGCGAGTATGCTCTACGACTCACTTCGCAACAAAATAATGCCACTTCCCGACAATCTTACGGTCTATCCCGCACATGGGGCAGGAAGTGCGTGTGGCAAAATGATGAGCAAAGAAACTACTGATACATTGGGCAATCAAAAAGCGAATAATTACGCGCTTCGTGCTAACATGAGCCGAGAAGAGTTTATAACAGAGGTGTTAAGTGGACTTATGCCACCACCAAGTTATTTCCCTCAAAATGTTTTGCTGAACATACAAGGTTATGATAGTTTTGATACTGTATTGCATCGTGGTAGGCAAGCCCTTTCGCCTGCTGCGTTTGAAGCTATGGCAAACGAAACACAAGCTCTTATCATTGATACAAGAGATGCCCAAACCTTTGCCAAAAAATTTATACCCAATGCGATTAACATTGGTATTGACGGCAGTTTTGCGGTGTGGGTAGGATGTCTTATACCTGATGTGAAGCAAGCTATTTTATTAGTCGTTGAGGCAGGACGCGAAGAAGAAGTTATTACGCGTTTGGCACGCGTGGGTTACGATGGTGCAGTAGGTTATTTGGAAGGGGGAATGCCCGCATGGGAGAAAGCAGGTTTTGAAATAGACACCATTCGCAGTGTTTCGGCTCATGAGGTGATAACCCAAACCCAAAATGCTGGTATGCCTATACTTGATGTGCGCAAAGAAAGTGAATACAACAGCGAGCATATAGCACAAGCTGAAAATGCCCCGCTTGATAGTATCAATGAAAGTATGCTCAAAATAGATAAAAACAAAACCTATTACGTGCATTGCGCAGGTGGCTATCGGTCTATGGTTTTCGTTTCTATATTACGAGCAAGAGGATACGAAAATTTAATAGAAGTACAAGGTGGCTTCAATGCCTTGAAAGAAATAAACCAATTCGAAATGATTACTTCTGTTTCGCAAACCGCTCCATTATGAACATAAAACCGTATTTATTTACTATCTTAGGCGTATTATTGGGCGCGATAGGAGGCTATCTATATTACCAATACATAGGTTGTAGCAGTGGCACCTGCCTCATTACTTCCAAGCCCTTGAACAGCACGCTTTATGGTGCGCTTATGGGTGGCTTATTTCTTAATATTTTTCAAAAACCAAACATTCCTACCAAATCGTGATAAATTTTCTAAAACGACTCTTTGGCTTAGGTCCAAAGGTGGATTATGCCGAACTGTTAAAAGGTGGTGCTCAAATTGTTGATGTGCGTAGCCAAGGTGAATACGCAAGCGGACACATAAAAGGTAGTTTGAATATTCCCCTTCAATCATTAGAT
>JAYTNK010000602.1:0-3183 GCA_043748375.1 Cytophagales bacterium | reverse complement strand
TACTATCACCTTGACAGCGTGGTGCGATTAAAAACCTTGTTGTTAGGATAATAAATAGACTTGCCTGCCTACGCAGGTAGGCAAGTTTTTCTAAAACATGGTTCTTCGAAAGTTATTACGGGATAGCCACGCTGTAAGCGTCTGTGGCACAAATAGTACGCACTTTCAGTAGGGTTACGAGTTTTGCGTAAGTCCTAAAAGTAAATTAAACCAAAAAATTAAACCAAAAAATTAAATCCGATGAAAAAAATACTTTTTTCTTTTCTCTTTGTGGCTTTAGTAGCCGTTTCAAACAATCTGCAAGCCCAAACTTTTAACGATTTTCTCGATCTCTTTCCTACCCTTACGAGTGATTTCACTTGGACAGGCAATGACTTAGAAAATGCACGCAAAACAGGCAAGCAAATCCCCGAAAACTTACGGAATATTGTAAGCAATTCGAATTATCTCAATGACGGATACCCTTTGGGCAAGTTGGAGATGGGCGGAGGCTACATTGTATTCATGGCTTCGCCCATAAGCGAATACAACGAAAGTAACAACACGCAAATCGCCCTCACGACCAAAGTCTATGACTCCAAAGGCAACCGCAAAGATTTGTCGGGTGTTACCGTAGGTATTTTGACATGGACAGGCGGAAACGCCGCTACCAAAAGTTTTATGTGCAGCTTTCAAGCCAAATACGATTTCAAAAAGAAGCAACTTATCGTACAATCCAAAAAAGCAGAAAACGAAATACCTACCGAAAACAAGCTACACGATTACAAACTAAGCGGTAAGGGTTTCAATCTTTCTATCAAAACAAGCAAATTTTAACAAACTAAGAAAATGAAAAAATTACTTATTTTAGGCTTTTTTGCCCTATTGTTCGCTATGGTAGCGCAGGCGCAAACCGTTATCAAAATGCCCATGAAAGACGACCCTGATTTCAGTATCACGGTGCAAGAAACGGGCATTTCGGGCATTAACTATGACAATAACGATATACCCATGTCCAGGGTATATGCCAAGTCGTGGTTTTGGAAAGACGGCAACGATATGTTTCACTATGTGGAAGTGTTGTATAGAAAAGGTACATCAGATGCAGAACATATCGAAAAGCGCAGTTTCAAAAGAAGTGATATGGCAAGCATACCTTATTTAGACGACATAAATTACGAAATACCACGCGGAGACATGGCTTTTTTTTTGAAACCTACTTCTGCTTCTGTCGAATGTGTTAATTATAGCGCGCCTGATTATCCAGCAAATGCTATAAAGCAAATTCCAAAGGGGGAAAAGATTATGATGCGCCTAAGCAATGACAAAATTGGCAAAATTTTTAAGCCATATGCGGACAAAAATCCTAAGACAAAGGATGTAAAAGATTTTATGGCACTTACCAAAATGGTTCGGGATATGCTAAATTTGCCTCCCATAGAAGAAGTTGGCCGAAAAGCTATGCCAGAAGGCGTATTGTTTCACATGTATGATGGATTCTATACCAACATTTACTTCTACTTTTCCAAAGATAAAAAATATGTTTACAAGGTAACACCCAAGATAGACACCGATGGGTTTGACATGGTATCTACCCTCTTAGACAAAACCAATATCCGAGAGGTAACTATCACCGAACCTGCCTCGTTAAAAGTTCTCTTTAAAAACAAACAAGCCGTAAGACGAACAAGCACCTACCTTGATAAAGAATACTTACAAGATGAGTTTGTGTTGAATTTTGGCAACCTACAAGCCGCGGAGAAATTTAAAAAAGAGCTTTTTTCAGAATCTCAAAAAGACATAGATAACGCCAACACGGTAGATGCTTCAGGCAATACTTATTTTATGAACGTTATCCAAGCCAAAGACCAGACAAAATTTAATATTCTCATGAACAATGGGGCGAATGTAATTTATGTAAACCCGCTTACGAAGGTTTCTGTGCTAAGATGTGCCATTGATGCTGGAGATGATTACATGGTACAAAAAATTATGGACGCACCTGCTATGAAACGTCCACTTTCGCGCTATGAAGATGAATTTGTAGATGTGAGCGCAGAATTTATGTATGCCATTGAAAAAGGCAGAGAAAGCGTGGTAAGATCCATTACCGTATATGGCGGAAGAAGGTATAACTACCCCAACGAAAAAGGCTATTATCCTACCATGATTGCCTATCAGCAAGGGCAATTAAAAATATGCGCCTCTTTAGCAGTTACCTATACGCAAGGTGGTTATGATTATACAGGAGAATACTTTAGACAAACCAAAGACGAAGGCATGAATATTTTGATGATGGCTGTAGAGAAAAACGACCTAAATGCTATCAAAGAATTAAAGCTTTTTGGTGTGGATAAAAAACTCCAAGAGATGAACAAAGACGGTTATACCGCTCTTATGATTGCTGCTGAAAAAGGACATACAGACATTGTAAAATTTGCTATAGAAAACAAATACAGGCAAGCTTGGACTTTCCAATCCACCAAAGGCAAAATGGCAGGCAAGTCTGCCCTCGATATAGCCAAAACCAAAGAAATTAAAAACCTTATCAAAAACGCTACTAAATAACTCAACCCCATGAAAAAACTACTTGTTTTGGGCGTACTTGCCTGCTATTTGTTGCCTACTTGGGCTTTTGCACAAATCACAAAGGACAATCTTATTGGGAGATGGAATTTGGTGGACTTTAATATGCAAGGAAAGAAAGGCAAATTAACAACGCAAGAACAAAATACTATCACCATGATGCGAAATGCACTCAAGGAGAACCCTAAATTTATGTATTTTGTATTCAAGGCTGACGGTTCTTTTCAGGCACAACCCAGCACAGACGGGTCTGACACAACGCCTACATGGACATACTCCAACGATATACTTACCATTACATCTGGTAAGAAGAAAAAGAGCGAACAATACAAGCTCGAATCGCTCAATGAAGGAAAATTGACCTTTACGGCTCTCAAAAGCAAGGTGGCAATTCCTATTCTTACTTTTGAAAAAGAATAAAAAACTTGCCTGCCCGCATAGTTAGGTAAGTTTTTCTAAAACGTTAATTCCTTAAATCCATTCAATTATATGAAAAAAATCCTTCTGTATTATTTTTAATGATAGCGCATTTGTCATGCTGAACGTAGTGAAGCATCTCGTTGTTGAATGACGATTTGTGAACGAAAAACGAGATTTTTCGCTTCGCTCAAAATGACA
>JAYTNK010000601.1:0-4529 GCA_043748375.1 Cytophagales bacterium | reverse complement strand
TGGTAGTTTTGGGCTATTTGTAGCCCAAGCTCCACATTGGCGCGTTCAGTACTTTCTAATAGCCTCAAAAGGTTTTGAAATTCGGGATTTTCTTGTGTTTGCATAACGCAAAGTTAGGCGTAAAAAAATAAACATTCGCCCTTGCCTACAAAAAAACTTGCCTGCCCTTTGTGTATGGGCAGGCAAGTCTTCACATGGAAACAGCAATACTTAGCTACTTCTTTTTGTAAATATATTTTTGGGGCACAGTCGTAAAAACCAATACCAATTCAGTGTCTGTAATAGACATCAAATTCCAGGCATTTTCGCCTTCCCCAGTACCATTTAATATAAGGCAATCAAGCGCACCATCCTCGTTTTTCCTTTTTGCATCAAATGCCCAAGTTCCTTTTATATTTTGGGCAGGTTGTTCAGGATATTGTCGTGCTTCTTTATAAACTGATTTTTCAAAGGTGAGTGAAGACTTCACGTTTTTCATTTTCTCGCCTCCAAGGTCGAAGGCTTCTTTAAGTTCCCACTTGCCTATAAGTTGGGAGGCAAGGTCTTTATTTTTGGGAGTTTCGGGTTTTTCTTCAGTTTCGGGTTTTTCTTCAGCTTCAGGTTTTTCTGGAGCTTCGGGCTTTTTTTCGGGTGTTTCAGTTTTTGCCTCCTCTTTTTTGTCGGTTTTGTTTTCAGCTTTTTCGCCTCCGCAACTTGTCAAAAGCGCAATAGTAAGGGCGCAAACCCCATAGAAACGTATGAACATAGATGAACTTGGGTTTAGTTTATGCAAAGGTATTGCTTATTTTAGCATCATGCCCTATAAAAATAATAATATTTGCCCTTGCCTACAAAAAAACTTGCCTGCCTTTTGTGTATGGGCAGGCAAGTTTTGTAACTGCAAACGAATGAAGGAGTCTTGCCTACTTTCTTTTGTAAATATGCGTGGCAGGCATAGGGTGATGCACCGTAAGTGTAAGCATATCGTCTTTGATAGGCATTACATTTTCAGGCATAACAGACCCATGTTCCAGTTCGTCTTTGAAAATGATACAATCAATAGCCCCTGTTTCTTCTGCGTCTTTTTTACTCGCATCAAGCGTCCAAGTACCTTTGTTGGTATAAGATTCAGCTTCGCCAGGCGATTGTGTGATGCGTGTAAACCCTGTTTTAGTAAGGATAAGCGTGATTTTGAACCCTTTTTCCTCCTCGCCTCCAGGGTTGATATATTTTACCATTTCCCACTTGCCTATGAGTTGGGAGGCAAGGTCTTTTTCGGCTGGAGCTTCGGGTTTTTGCTCGGCTTCAGGTTTTTTTTCGGGGGCTTCGGTTTTTGCCTCCTCTTTTTTGTCGGTTTTGTTTTCGGCTTTTTCGCCTCCGCAACTTGTCAAAAGCGCGATAGTAAGGGCGCAAGCCCCATAGAAACGTACAAACATCTGTAAGTAGGGTTTAGTTTGTGCAAAGGTATTGCTTATTTTAGCATCATGCCCTCTAAAAATAGTAATATTTGCCCTTGCCTACAAAAAAACTTGCCTGCCTGTGTGGGTAGGCAAATTGATACGATTTACAAAAAAATAGCTGTAGAAGCAAGGCTTACCTACTCCAGCTGCCAAAATAAGTGTGAACGTATTATCCTTGATAGGGAACACATATTCAGGTGAACTACCCATATTGGTATCCTCATTTTTAAATTCGAGGCAATCAATAGAGCTAGGCTCATTTTCATTGCAACTACTTCCTTTAAGACTCCAACTGCCTTTTTCGGTGTTTGTTTCGGGCTGAGAAGTATGTTTTGTGATGCGTTTGAAGCTTGTTTCGGTAAAGGAATTGATATACTTGCCTGCTTGTCAATGGTCGATAAACCTTGGCAAACCTATTTTGAACGTTGTGTAGAAAAAGAATCTTAGTATGCAAAAAAAACCATCAGCAGGGTTTTCAATCTTTGCCGATGGTTTTTTCGCTTGTTTCTGTCGTTGGCAGGCAAGCGTGTTATCTAAATCGCGCCGCGACTACGCTTGCCTTGCCTCCTGCTGAATAGTCATAAAAACCAATACCTGATTTTACGCCTCTGTGTCCTGCTTCTACCATATTTACAAGCAATGGACATGGGGCATATTTAGCATTGCCTAAGCCATCATGCAATACTCGCAAAATATTCAGGCAGACATCAAGCCCAACAAAATCAGCTAATTGCAAGGGACCCATAGGGTGTGCCATGCCGAGCTTCATCACCGTATCAATTTCTTCTACTCCTGCTACCCCTTCAAAAAGCGTATAAAATGCTTCGTTCAACATGGGCATCAAAATACGATTAGCGACAAAACCTGGGTAATCATTTACGACTACGGGTATTTTGCCCAACTGTTCGGCAAGGGTTTTGATTTGCGCACTTACTGCCTTGTCAGTGCTGTATCCGTTGATGATTTCCACCAATTTCATGACAGGCACAGGATTGAAAAAGTGCATACCAATTACTTGCGCAGGGCGTTTAGTGGCTGCGGCTATTTTGGTAATAGAAATAGAGGAGGTTTTGGAGGCAAGGATAGTATGCGCAGGCGCAAACCTATCTAAATCTGCAAATATCTTGAGTTTGGTATCCGCATTTTCCGTAACGGCTTCCACAATAAGGTCTGCCTCAGCTACTGCTTTTTGGGTGTCGGTGTATGTCGTAAGATTTTTGAGTGTTTGGGCTTTGGTGGCTTCATCTATCAGCCCCTTGCCTACCTGTCGGTCTAAGTTTGCGCTGATAGTTTGCATAGCTTTGTCTAAGGCAGGTTGCGAAATATCCATGAGGTTTACTTCAAAACCGTTTTGCGCAAATGTATGCGCTATGCCATTGCCCATTGTGCCTGAGCCAAGTACCGTAATTTTTTTGAACATTTTTATATTGATTTTGTTGAGCGTTGAATTGTTGAGTTGTTGAGGGTTGTATCAGGTCTTTACTTTTTATTAATGATAGCTGTCCAAACGCTCAATTTTGTACCGTCTAAGCGCGTCCAAATAGGGCGTACTATGCCTTTGTAGGCAGAAATATTATTATAGTCGCCAAAAAAAGTAATGCCGTTTGGTTTAAAAGGTTTTTCGCTAATTTTTTCATTTTTGAAAGTTTCGCCTCCGTCAGTAGAGGTAGCAAGCCAAACGTCTGTTTGGGTGTCGCTGTAGGCGCGGCGGTCATAAAAAACGATATGAATATGCCCCGTAATTGGGTCAACTGCCATCCAGTTAAAGAATTGGTGCTTGCCTGCAGGGTCATCATTTACGCGCTTAGGTTTTGTCCACGCCTTGCCTCCATCTGTTGATTTGATGAGCCATACATCTGTGTCGTCTTTGCCGTTGCGTTGGTCAGACCAGTTGATATAAATCGTGCCTTTATGTTTGCCTTCGCTCAAATCGCATCCTGTAACAGGCATACCGTTAGCGCGTGAGATATTAGGAATATCAATTGTCCAACCTTCTGGGTTATCCGTAGCAATGATGTCTTGATTTTGCCATGTCTTGCCTGCGTCTGTCGAGTAGTCAAAATAAATCTTATCATTTACTGCCCACGCGACATACACCTCGCCATTCAAACCCACGCAAGGTACTGCGCCTTCCACCGTTTTGTCATCATCTATGCAATCGCCTCCTATTTGATTGATGCGGGTAGGCAAGCTCCATGTTTCGCCTTTATCTGTCGAACTTGAGAATAATATATGGGTGCTATCTTTTGTATTTTTGCTGCCATAAACATCAAATTGCGTCCATGTCATATAAACATTACCTGTCTTAGGGCAGAATGCCGCCCATTCTTTGTCTTGGTCTTTGATACCATTTTTGCCAATACCTGCGCCTTCATTCCAAGTTTTACCTCCGTCTGTTGATTTTTGACATACAATTCTATCTAAAATACTTGCATCTGCCCAGCCTTTTCCGCTTGGGTCTGAGAGGTGAAAATAATAGATATTGCCTTGTTTATCTGCCAGTAGGCAAGGGTCGCCAAATACGCCATGTGTTTTGGAAGTAAGAACGGTATTTTTCCACGTCTTGCCTCCATCTCTGGAGGTATGTACACGATTTAGAATAGACCCCGCGATAATATTTTTGGGGTTTTTCGGATTGATAATAATACTTGGCTCGCAGGGTCCGTAGCCGTCTTGTTTATCATCTATCAATATATTTTTGTATTGTGCCTGTATATTCAAGGCTAAAAGGCATAAAAAAGAGGCTACTAAGAATTTCATGGTGCAAATATAGCGTTTTTTTCAGTCAATGCTTATTTCTCCTTATTTTTTGCTATCCTTATTGTGAAAGCGTTTTGGGAACGAGAAGTTGGCAGGCAAGTTGCCAACTTGCCTGCCAAAACCAAGCCTAAAAAGGTTTCAAATCCTAAGAACTGTATTTACCAAAGGCTATTTTACAAGCCAACTACTCAAAAATATCTAAAAATCACTATGGGGTTGTTTAGTTGAATCTTTCGGCAGTAAAAAATGCGTATTTTGGCGTGAAATGAGGCAGATTTTGCAGTCGTAGCAGGTCGCTACAACGAAAAATCTAACGAAATTACAACCCAA
>JAYTNK010000600.1:0-14826 GCA_043748375.1 Cytophagales bacterium | reverse complement strand
CCTTGCCTATAATCATGCCGAAAAAAGCGTACTTTCTTTTGGTCGCGGTATTCATTATTTAAACTTTCTACTATCTCGCTATCCGTGTGCAGTCCCATAAATAATTGCCATGCTTTTTCATCGATTAAATAGTCAGGCAAGGTCTTGAAACGGCTTTCAGGCTTTTTGATTTGGCTAAGGGTAAGATACAGCGCGTCATGGCTATCTCCTATACTCAAGCAACGAAAAGTATCGGGTGCTTTAATGAAATGACTCAACATGAATTGCAATAATTCACGCTCCCAACAAACCGCAACAAGGTCTTGTGTGGCTGATGTATGTAGATCGTTTTGTTGAGATATTGCTGGAAGTGTCAAAAATTGTAAATCCATGTTTTATAATGTTAAAATTCCTCTATGTTTTCGTTTAAAATCTCCCACGTATGGTCTGCAAGTAAATAAACTTCTGCAAGGTAGCGAAAAGGAATGGATTTACCCCACTCGTTAGGGGAAATAAGAGAAAGTAAATACTGCCCACTTTTGCGCCTATAAATGTAATAAATGTGTCCAATTACAGGCTCAAAGGGAATATCTGCTTCATAAATTTGCCTTGATATTTCTGAACGCACATCAATTGCTTTTGCTTGTTCAGCCAAAGTTTTCATTTGGTCAAACAGTTGTTGGCGTTGTCGGTCAGTTTGTTGCTCCATAGCAGCGAGGGCTTTACCCTTAATTTGCCCTTGCTCTGTTGGCTTAATAACAAAGCCTCCAACTGTGTGAGCGTAAGGCAATGTACTAGGATTTTGCGTTACTTTTTCTGCATCAATAGGGTTTATAAAACCTTCTTCCGCATCTTCATTTTTATTCGCCATGGTTGTTATGAATTAAGGTGCAAATTTGATGCTTTTTTTTCACAATAAAAAAAAAAGTTAGTGCAAACGTATTAGGCTCGTTAGCAATTTTTGTGGAAAAGTCATCATTAAAGCGTATTTGCCTTTTTTTGAAACTGTTTTGCCACTCATTTTGTTTATTTCCTATTTGTTGGTATCCTCACCAAACATCCGTAGGTTATTTAGCTGTTTGTTCAGGACACCAAACAGAAGACAGGCATTTTTCAAACACTTTTACACTTATAATTTAGGTTCTTCGAAAGTTATGGTGGAATTTATCAAAACTTCTCGCGTAGCCATGCTGTAGAATCCCTTGTTAGTGCTAAAGGAACGAACGGATGCTTACAGCATGGCTAATTCTCGGCATACTTCCGTAATAACTTGCGAAGAACCTAAAAATTGTAAGCCTACGCCCCATTTTTATAGAGGCAACTGCTTCATCACTTCCTCATGTGCTTGCAAAATTTGGGCTACATGAGCAGGTTCAATCGCTGTAGAAATAAAAAGGCTTTCATATTGTGAAGGCGCAAGATAAATACCGTTTTGCAACATTCCTTGAAAATATTGGGCAAAAAGAGGGATATTACTTGTTTTTGCGTCTTCAAAATGATTTACTTCTTGAGTAGTAAAAAAGATCGTGTACATAGAGCCTATGCTATTGATGGTATAGGCAGGCAAGCCCAAACGCACATGAATAGCGTGCATACCCGTTACAATTTGATGCGTGGTTTCATTGATTTGGGTGTAAATTTCAGGGTGTGCTTTTAAGTATTGTAGCATAGCCAAACCTGCCGACACCGCGATAGGATTGCCCGAAAGCGTACCCGCTTGATAGACCTTGCCTACGGGAGAAACACTTTGCATGATTTCGCGCTTGCCTCCATACGCGCCTACAGGCAAGCCGCCGCCTATGATTTTGCCGAGTGTAGTCATATCGGGTTTAATGCCACATAAGGCTTGATAACCGCCTAAGGAGAGCCTAAAACCTGTCATAACCTCATCAAAAATCAAGACAATTCCTTCCAAATCGCATATAGTGCGTAAGCCTTGCAAAAAAGCAGGCTTGCCTACCACTACGCCCATATTGCCTACTACAGGCTCAAGAATAATAGCCGCAATATTGCCTTTATTGGCGTTTATGAGCATTTGAACTGCGTCTAAATCATTGAAAGGGGCGGTTAACGTGTCGTTAGCAGTGCCTTGCGTGATACCCGCACTGTCAGGATTGCCCATCGTTATCGCGCCACTGCCAGCGGCTATCAGGAAGGAGTCGCCATGCCCGTGATAATTGCCCTCAAATTTAATAATCTTATCACGTTTTGTATAACCTCTTGCTACTCGAATAGCACTCATAGTAGCCTCTGTACCTGAATTTACGAGGCGAACCATCTCTATAGAAGGTACAAGCTCACAGATAAGTTCGGCTATTTCTACTTCTTTGCGCGTAGGCGCGCCAAAAGATAACGAGTTGCCCAAAGCACTTTGGACTGCGTCGATTATAATAGGCGAGGCGTGTCCGAGTATCATCGGACCCCATGAATTGATAAGTTCTATATACGCCTTATCATCTTCATCATAAAGATATGCTCCTTTTGCATTTTTGATAAATAAAGGGCTTCCGCCTACGGCGCGAAAAGCCCGCACAGGTGAGTTTACGCCCCCAGGTATATGGGCTTTGGCGCGTTCAAATAGAAGTTCACTTTTTGTCATAATGCAAAGTTACACAAATACAAAATATTTTTTGTATCGAGGCGTTTTAAATTGCATGAAAGCTATACTGTTTATTTGTTTTGGGTGTTTATTTCCCTTTTCCTTGCCTGCCCAAACGCACTCGCCTGCCAATTATATCAAGCATGGCAAACTTAAACTGGAAAACGAAGCATATAAAGGGGCTATAATGGAATTTTCTATTTCGTTAGAAATGGAACCAAGCGCGGAAGCCTATTTTTTGCGCGCCACTGCGAAGTATATGCTTAATGACCAACAAGGTGCTTTATCGGATTATGACAATGCGATAAGTCTCGACCAATACAATGCTGTAGCCTACAACAATCGAGGCAATATTAAAGATGAACTCAAGCGCACTGTAGAGGCTATTAAAGATTTTGATAAAGCCATTTCCATAGATACCCATTATACAAGTGCCTACTATAATCGCGCTATAGCCTATTTTAACGTACAAGGGTACAAAGAAGCCCAAGCAGATTTTGGAAAAGTACACCAAGAATCACCACAAGATGCAGAAGCCATGTTGGGTATGGCATTGTGTTTAATAAAACTAAACAAAAATAGCGAAGCATGTGCTTGGTTTGCCAAAGCAAATATACTCAAACCTACTTTGATAGAAGAATACTTAAAAAAATATTGTCAATAACATGAATGCTCACACATTCAGCCTTTTTACAAATTTAGAAGGTGAGTTACTAATCTATGTTAGCTATTTCTATCCTCATGTGTGTGAGGCACCATGTTCAAAATATCACGGCATTAAAATCTTGCATTTATCCCATTATTAAGCATTTTTGAGCAAAAATATAAGCTATATTATGGGGGTAATCTAAAATAAAAAATATAATATATTGATTATCAATTATTTATATTGATTATTTTTAGCATAGATTAGGTATTCAGCTTCAAATTTAAATAATTGATTTTCAATATGAAAGAAGTTGTTTTTTGTTTTATAGAGCCTGAATGTTGGAATTGGGGAATCAATGACATAGCAGAAGAAAATGGATTTGTTCCATTGAACACTTTTTTTCGTGAATTCTTCAGAAATGAAGGTTTCGGAGACAGAGAAATCTTCTTACAAATTAAAGACTATGTGGACAATGGAATTATTGTTCCTACAGATTTAGTGCTAAAGGTTTGTATGATAGGCATAGAACCACATTTACACGAAAACTTATTTTTTAGTAATGTTATCAAGTATGTGGAATTGATGCAAATGCTTAAAAAAGAAGGGTATAAATTGAAACATATTTGCTACATTTACCACGAAACTTTGGATATACTTCTTGAGGAGTATAAACAAAAAGGGCAAGGAGACATAGGAGAAAACTTAGAATATAAAATTTTAAAACAACGTATTTATTGGCAAGAAACCATTTTTGATGCAATGCCTTATCCTTTGGTTAGAATAGGCTATGATTTGAGAAATTTTGAGGAATTTAAGGAAAATGTAAAAGGGCTTTTTATATAATTCCTCCTTGCCTACCCCACGTAGGCAAGTTTTTTTCAGCCGTTGTAGGTGTTCGGAAAGTGCAGACAAGGCTTTTATTTTCAGGCATATTCCGCTACTGCATTTTTCGACACCCACAACCGACAGCTTTTGCGTGGGGTTATGGGTACTCAAAAAATTGCATAGCGAAGTGTTGTTACAAAATAAAATTACGCCCAATTTTCGCCTTTTCATGTGTTCTAAAAACGCTGTCGAGTTTATCTATCCACAGACTTTTTTATTTCAGCGTTTTTCGACACCTGAAAACGCACACTTAAACGGTTATTTTTCAGGTGTCGAAAAATGAATGATGGCTATTTTGACTTGAAATTAAAATTTGTGATTCATTTTTAGAATACCTGAAAAGGCGAAACTGTTTCAAGTTTAGCGAAGCGAACTTGGAACGACTTTATCGCAAGTTGAAAACTTGCCATAACATAGGCACAATACGAAACTTTATACAAGACTTTTTTATACTTTTTAAGCCACTTGATGTGGTTTCAGGCGATTTTTATTTCGTGGAGGAGGTGGCAGGCAAGGTCGTAGTAGGCACAATAGACTGCACAGGACATGGCGTTTCAGGCGCATTTATGACGATGTTAGGCAATGATATTTTGCATAATTTGATTGATAATCAAGCAATTACTAGCCCTGACTTACTGCTAAATGAATTGCACAAAGGCGTTAGGCAAGCGCTCAAACAAGCTGAAACTGAAAACCGCGATGGTATGGACGTGGCATTGCTTATGATTGACCACGAAAACAAAAAAGTGGAATATGCAGGCGCGAAAAACTCGCTTATTTACATCCAAAATAATGAACTCCATCTTATTAAAGCCGACAAAACGCCTATAGGAGGCGAACAACGTGAGCAGGAAAGAATATTTACACGCCATATCATAGACATCAGCTTGCCTACCACTTTCTATCTATTTTCTGATGGCTATCAAGACCAATTTGGAGGCGAGCAAAACAAGAAGTTTAGCATTGCGCGTATGAAAGAACTCTTTTTGCAAATCCAAACAACGCCCTTGCCTGCCCAAAAACAATGTTTAGACGAAACCTTTGAAAAATGGCGCGCACAAGCAGGCGAGAAGCAAATTGATGATGTATTAATCATGGGCATACAACTGTAAAAAACACACCAATTCAAGCACACCCACCGTTCCAAGTTTGCTTAGTGCTTTTTGTGTTGGGTTTTGATTTTGTGCAAAAATAGTTATAATCTTGTATCGGTTTTACTGCTGCTTGCTCGCCTTTGGCGTAGCGCTCACAGAGCGCAATGTCTTTGCATTCAAGTTTGAATACTTGAATAAAATCATAAATTTAGTATTTACCACCTACCCAATCGTTATGCAATTTTGAAATGTTTTTTTAGGCGGCGGTGGCTAACACAATCTCGCGAATTGCTTGCACTAATTTATCTAAATCGCTTATTTGGGTATGCAATTGCACCGTGATTCGAACTGCCTCTAAAGCTTGTACTTGAAAAGCGGCACTAAAAATACGATATTTTTCCCATAATATATCAGCCAACTGCTGAGCAGATAAGCCTTCTATACGCATACTCGCGATAGCACATGAATCTTCTAAAGGCGTAAAAAAATGGACTTTAGGCAAATCTTTTACTTGCTTTACCCAATAATTTTTTAAGTATTGCAATCGCGCTTGTTTAACTTCAATACCCAAGGCATGGAAAAAATCTATGGAATCAAATAGTGTCAGAAAAGTGGGCATAGGCAAGGCACTAAACCGTTCCAATTTGCATATATCATCTTTTGGATAGGTTCTATCACCCAAAAGCCCCCAAATTCTATGAATTTTATCTTGCCTAACTGCCAATATTCCTGCAGTAAGAGGCGCGTACAACCACTTATGCAAATTGGCTATCCAATAATCGCAACCTATATCGGCTACCCGAAAATCTACTTGAGCAAAAGCATGGGCTGAATCCACCAATACTTCCACGCCATGCGCATGCGCCATCTCGGTAATCGCGCGTACAGGCAAGATTTGCCCCGTATAATGAATAAGATGCGTAACCACCAATAGACGCGTCTGAGGGCGTAAGTTATTTCGGTAAATCTCTACAATCTCCTCCGTTGTTTTATCATACAAAGGTTCATACATGAGGCGGTGCGGTATGCCATACCGTTCGGTACGTTGCGCAGCCGCTTCCAAAGCGGAGGAATAATCATAGGCAGAAAGCAATATTTCCTCGCCTGCCTGCAAATCTATGCCACTGAGGATTACATTCAAGGCTTCGGTAGCATTGCGCGCAAAGGCAATTTCAGTGGGTAAACAACCTACTATAGGTGCTAAGCTTTCCTTTAACCGCAGCATATCTTGAGGCTGTTCGCGCCTCATGTAAAATGAAGAAACACGATTGAGTTGGTCAATATGCTCTTTATAAGCCTCTAAAATAGGGGAAGGCAAGACACCATAATAACCGTTTTCTAAGTTTACAAAGTCCTGAGATAAAGCATAAAGTCCTTGTATTTCAAGCCAAAATGCTTCTTGTGTGGCAAGCTGATGAGGGGTGAACCCTTTAAAGTGCGCCAGCTTTTGGATAATGTCTTGGATTTTTTTTTGCATTTTGACAAATTCGCATTAATTTTCGCTCAAAGATACTATAAAAATCACGCATCACCAATCACCCAACTGTTCCAAGTTTGTTTTATTTTTTAATAAAACAATACTGTTTCAAGTTTAAGCAAAACAACTGCAAAAACCTTTTTGCCTACCAGAAGCAAGCAAGGCTAAAACACATGATTTTTTTTGAATATCATATTATTTGTTTCCCACATACGCCACAAAATTTCTTGGGTTGCCCCCATTTTGCCTGAAACCTGCAAACCATTGTAGGTATTGAAGAAGTGATAGGCTAAATTTTCGGCATGGTGTAGGTGCGTTATAGTACCATCTTTTTGTCCTTGCAAAATAATTTGCAAGAACATATTTTTCACAACTTCTATGTTATTTTGGGTAAATTCATGAACCTCTGTATCTTGGCTGGCTAATTCTGCAGCTATATTTACTACAAAACAGCCTATTTGCTGAGTGCTTGTCGTAAATGCTTCTATGACATTTTTTACTAAAAGATGTATTTTTTCCTCACCTGTTAGTGGCAAATCTATAATTACATGAAGCGCTTGTCTTGCCTTTCCAGTGTATTGATGCAAGCAAGCCATCAATAGCTCTTTTTTGCTGCCAAAAGTATCGTAAAGGCTGGAGCGACTAAGCCCTAGCCCAACTGTTATATCTTCTATAGAAGCAGCATGGTAGCCTTTTCTCCAAAAAACTTCTACAGCTTTTTGTAAAACTTCTTGTTCTTTGAATTCTTTTGTCCGTGCCATAGCATAAAACCTTTGCTTATCGAATATGATAAACAAAGGTAGTTGTTTTTTTGGAAAACGTTACAATTACCTGTCTGTAGGGTTGACTATCAACCCACCATCTACTACCAACTCTGCCCCCGTCATATAGGAACTGTCATCAGACGCTAAGAACAAGGCTACTTTAGCTATTTCTTCCGATGAGCCGAATCTACGAAGCAATGTTTTGCTTGATAAATTTGCGCCCATAGCATCTAAAGCCTCTTGTGGGAAGCCTAATTTGCTATATATAGGCGTAGCAATAGGTCCTGGGCTAATGGAGTTTACGCGAATATTGCGTCCAGAAACTTCCGTAGCCAATACTTTAGCAAAAGCCAAAAGCCCCGCTTTGCTTGCTGCATATACAGCCGAATTGGGCATACCAATATGATAGGCGATGGTAGTATTGAAAATAACAGATGCCCCATCTTGCAAAATAGGCAAGAATTTTTGAGAAGTAAAAAATGCGCCTTTGAGGTTGATATTGATAGTTTCATCAAAAAAGGCTTCATCACTTGCTTCGATAGGCGCGAACTTGGCAATGCCCGCATTGATGAAAAGCACATCTACTTTGCCAAATTTTCGGCTAATTTCGCTTACCAAGTTTTCAGTGTGTGCAAGGTTAGCAGTGTCTGCCAAAATACCCACCGCATTGTCGCCCAATTTTTGAACTGCTTCGGTCAGCGCAGTTTGATTTCGACCTGTGATGATTACTTTCGCGCCTTCAGCTATGAAAGTTTGTGCGGTGGCAAACCCTATGCCACTGTTTCCGCCTGTAATGACCGCAAGTTTATTTGCTAATCTACTCATATTTATGTTGAAATTTTATATTGGAATGATTGTTCCTGAATGTATTACAATGATACTGGAACAATAGTTCCAATATAAAAAAAATAATTCAAAAATCATACTTTTTACTTGGAAGCGGTCTTTACTAAATTTTTCAACTCGCAAAATGCTTCGCATTTTTACTACCGAACTAAAAACCTTGCCTGCCCAGCTAATTTCGCGCATTGATGTATAAAATAAACAATCTGCGCGAATGTATCTGCCCATTCTAAAGTAGTAAAGGCAAGAAAATAAATATCCTTGCTTATTTAGATTTGAAATAGGGTTTTTCTTTCATTTCATAGCGGTATATCTTGTATTTTGCTTTGCAATTACATCATTATCAACTTATTAACAATTAAAAAGGCGAAAATTAGGTTATTTTGTACTTTGAAAAAAAACCCTGCCTTACTTATGAAAATCAAAACTACTTGCCTACCTTTTTTTGATGATATAGAAATCAAAGAAGCGACTTTTCAACAAAAAACATTCCCTACACATCACCACGATACCTATAGCATAGGCATTATTGCGCAAGGAAACGAAAAAATAACCTTGGCAGGCAAGAACATCATGGCTCATGCGAACAGTGTCATTGTCATCAATCCATACGAGCCACACGCAAATGCCTACATCGACAATGATGCATGGGCATACAAATGCTTGTATGTAGGGTTGGACACGTTGCGTTTTGTAAGTCAAGATAAAACTTGCCTGCCCTACTTTCCTACCCAACTGATAGATGATGCATACTTATCAGCTTCTTTGTTACAGTTTTTTGCGGGCAGGCAAGATAGCCAAAGCGTTACCAATTTGTTGTGCCATTTATTAGAAAACTATACTTTACAAAAACCTGAAAATGAATTAAATAGCCTTCAAAATGAACAAATGCAAGCAGCACAACATTATATTTCACAACAAACACAAAGCACATTTAACTTAGACACTATAGCCCAAAAATACCATATAAGTAAGTTTCAATTCATACGCAATTTCAAGAAATACACGGGGCTTACGCCTGTTTCTTATTTATTGATGCATCGTATCAACCAAGCTAAAAAACTTATACGAGAGGGTATTCCACTCACCAAGGCAGGCTTAGAAGTAGGCTTTTATGACCAAGCCCACTTCATCAAATACTTTCAAAAATACATAGGCATTTCGCCTATGCAATACAAAAAAGGCTGCTGTTAATCTATTGATAACGCAATATTTTACAATTTTGGGGCAGGTAAGGCGCGTAATTTTGCAACAAGTTTTTAACTCTTAATCAATTTGTTCTATGAAAAACCTTGTTTTATGGCTTATCTTATTGCCTTTTTGCGCTTTTGCACAAACCTCCAACGACTTTAATACAATAACCAAAGTAGAAGAAGGCTTGTTTTTTATGTATTACGAAGGTTCTAATTCAAAAAGTACCATTGTAGAGTTCAAGCACTTCATTGCTTTGATTGAAGTGCCTATCAAAGACGAAGGTGGCGGTGCTAAAGACCTGAAAGACCATAGCGAAGGCGCAGAAAAGGTCATGCGGTCTTTGCAAAATTACTTTCCTAAAAAGCCTCTGAAATACCTGTTGCACAGTCATTGGCATCCACACAGTATTTCATCTGTCAAACCGTTTTTAGAAAAAGGGGTACAACTCATTTCTACCAAAAGCAATTTTGAAAAAATGCGGGAGTTTATAGATGAAAAAACAGCTATACAATACGCCAAACAAATCCAATTTGTAGAAACCGATTCACTTGTGATAAGCGACAAGACTAACAAAATTATAGCCTACCGTTTCTTGCAAAAAGACTTTCCTGCCACACCCACTACAGAATATTTGTATTTTCACTTTCCTAAATACAATCTATTGCATTGTGGCTGTATGTATAGCAAATGGGAAGGCGCGCCTATAGCAGGCAAGCCACTTATCACAAGCAGGGAAGGCGATTTGCATAAATTCATTGCCTCCCAACACTTAAACCCTCGTTTCCTGATACGCTTGAGCAAAGAGAAAAAAGAAAGCAACGATATGCAGCCCTTTGAAGGATTAGAAAATACAATAAAAAATGGGGTAAGCGCGGAAACAATCGCCTCAAGATACAATATGTTGGACGCTAAAGCATTGAACAGCCTACAAGATAGCTTGGTGAAAGAAATTATCCAAAACAATATACCTATTTCTATTTTCAACAGCCTTGCCTACAAAAATTTGAGAGCCAAAGATTTTCCTAAAGCCTTAGCCTTTGCTAAAATTCAAATGCTCCTCAAACCTGCTGATGCCAATTCGTGGGATACATTGGGAGAAACTTATTTCTTTGCAGGCGAGGAAAATCTTGCCTCCCAATGCGAGAAGCAAATAAAATTGATAAATCCCACTTACTCAGAAGGCGGCAAAGACGTTTGGAAGAAAGACTTAGAAGAATTTAGTAAAAATTGGTCGCAAAAATAAAACCTTGCAAAGCAATACTGTAAAACAAGATACACCTATTTTGCACAAAAAAAGCTCCCCAGTATATGGGAGCTTTTTTTCTTTGGTTATTTGCTTGTATCCGACATTTCCCAGCACCAAATTAAATTTTACTATTTTTTATTTCCTTTTTCTAAAACCTTTCTCATTTGTTCATAAATAGACTTCGTATGGCTTCAAATATTCGTGTGTACCAATAATATACACATACGAAATTGGTTTTGGGATATGACTTTTCGCTTACCCCACGTTTCACGTGGGGCTATTCATAGTTCAACCCCCATTCGGGGTTGTCTAAATCTCCCAAAACCACTTTCCGATGTGTATATTAGTATCTTGCCTACTTTAATATAATACTAACTATGTAAATTTTAGTTTAATACTTTATAAATATGATTTAGTCTATTATAGATTAAGCCATATTTAGTTAGTACTAAGCTATATTTAATTGGTACTAAGGCATATTTGATTGGTACTAAGACATATTTAATTGGTACTAAGGCATATTTGGTTGGTACTAAGACATATTTAATTGGTACTAAGGCATATTTGGTTGGTACTAAGGCATATTTGGTTGGTACTAACATATAATTATTGTGCTTGCTTCTCGAATTCACAAGTGGGCTATTATTTTTTATAGGTAGCACGTTATTTTGTAAAAATACCAAAAATCACTACCTTTGCAACGCTAATAGCTACCTCTCATGACTTTCAATACAGACCCAACCTTTGTCAAAATTTCCGAAAATTTGGCTACTACTGATATTCACGACGACCTAATCGTTACGCCTGTAGAGGTAAAAGCGGGCGATACCATCAATATAGGAGGACGTACCTATCAAGTTCACAAAATACATGATGCAGCAGGCAACATTGCTGTTAAAAATAGCGACTTAAAAAAAAATATAAAGGCATTTGAAGAATTAAAAACACAAGGTATTGTACTTGATTATAAGATAGACGACCTTTGTTTGGTCAATGTGTTAAATGGCGATGTACTGATTGAGGTAAGCATACCTACCAATCCATACATGAAAGCACACAAAGACCACGTTTTGTACTCCAATCAACGTACTTTTTTTGTACGCTTCGATGACTCGATGTATAATTCAAAACTGCGGGATAAGAACGTAAAATTTGAAGAAGTTGAGATAAAACTCACGCCTTGTATGTTCGCTTCCGACTCTGCTCTTGTTATTACTGAATCGGGCAAAACTGTATCTATCACAGAGCGTAACATTCTGCTCGATGAACCTATTGTTAAACTCCTAACCAGCCAAAGCTTTACGCTATACGAGCGTGAGATTGTGAGCCGTTTAGTAGGTACGGCTAATTTGACTGCTTATACCCAAAAAGTAGATTATATTACCACAGCCTTGCCACGCGGAGCTTACTACAGTTTTTTATTTCAAGCCTTTTTTGATGGACACATTGCCGCCTCGTTAGTTTTAGATTGGTTTGATAGAGTAGATGTTCGAGTGAAAGAGTTGCGCCGTCTTATTAAACGGGGCATACACTTTCGCCACCCCAATATGCGCATTGAGCATTATTCCTTTATGGATTCTGCCTGCGATATGATGCGTGCCTATTTCGAAGCGGCACAAGCAAATCCGAATGGTAATTATACAAAAGAAGATTTATTAGCCCGTATATTAGATACGATTATAGAAAAAGATAGCTTCGCCAAGCAAATATTTGAATTGGGAGTTGAAAAACCTAGTACTTTTGGCGACCTTTCGAACTTCACCTACGCTATAGGCAATCTTACCGACATGGAGTTACGTGCGGACAAACCTGCAAAACCAAAACTTATTTTGGGTGTGTATGATGTGAGCGAAACCATGATGTGGGTAGTTGCCAAGAAAATGCGCAATCGAGGTATATTGGAAAGGCGCGGGCTATTTAATGCAAGTGTTCCGCAAAACACGGTCTATGACAATCTTTCATTTTTAAGTGTAATGCCCACAGAACACGTTATATTTGACCTCAGTCCCGAATTTACCGAGAAATATATGGGTGGCTTTACGCGCTTATACTCGGTGCGTCATCACGCCCTTGAGCGCGAATCGCAAAAACACATCTTGCATAATGCCACAGGAAACATGGCGTAACAACACCACTTACAACCAAATACTATCTCATGAGCAATCAATCTGATAATTATTACGAATTAGACCGCTTGTTTTTCAAAGCTGATGCCGACATAAAAGAAGGGTTGATAGCCGAAGCTTACGACACACTTCAATATATCATTGAACAAGAGTCAGAGTATGGCAAAGCATACAATCATTTGGCATGGATTTATGAAACCAAATATAAAAACTTTGCGAAAGCGGAGGAATGTTATCGGCTTGCGGTACGTTTTGCCCCTGAATATACGAGTGCCTACATCAATTATGCTATCTTACTTTGCACACTCGAAAAGCATGACAAGCTTATTGAATTATTGGAAGTAGCCATCAAAGTACCAGGCATTAACAAAGCGAAAGTTTGGAATGAGTATGGCATCATGTACGAACTGCAAGGTTTATATACAGAAGGTATCGAGGCGTACAAAAAAGCTATTCAATATTCACTTTCTGATGAAGATATAGAAAAGTTTGAGAAGTCGATTTATCGCATTCGCAAAAAACAAAACATTGCTACATTGTAAACGTTTATGCCAAATTTTGCAAAATATTTGATAGGCTTTTGGGTGATATTGCTTCTAAGCCATCTCACGATTTTGTGGCACAGTTACAACTTGCCTGCCACGCGATACTATGCGCAAAAGCGGGCGGTTGCTAATCGTTTTTTGCTTACTGATTATTGCCTAAGCACCGAGTCGCGTCATGTTCGCCATATAGCCTTGCCCGAACCCATTGCGCCATTTCAAGACTTGCCTGCCTATCATGAGCATTTTCCAAGCTCGTCTTTTTTGTGGGCAATCGATTAAAAAAATACTGCAACCTCGGCTTAAATTACTTTACAATTTAAAATAATCCATGTAAATTTTAGTGACATCTTACGCCTATTAAAATTTTGGTGGCTACTTTGTATATACACATACGAAATTGGTTTTGGGATATGACTCTTCGCTTACCCCACGTTTCACGTGGGGCTATTCATAGTTCAACCCCATTCGGGGTTGTCTAAATCTCCCAAAACCACTTTCCAATGTGTATATTTTAAAAAATCTCTTTGAATATCATCTGATTTTTGCCTTTTCAAGTGTTCTAAAAATGAATGGCAAGTTTTAATTTTGACTCAAAATATCAATCATTCATTTTTCGACACCTGAAATAAAAAGGTCTGTGGATAGATAAACTCTACAGCGTTTTTAGAACACCTGAAAAGGCAGAAAGATAAGGAATTTTTTTGTTGTTTTGGTGTTTTTTGGGTAGGTTTGCAATTAATAAGCTTTAGAAGCTATGTTAAAAAAATTCTTATTTATAATGGTGCAATGCCTATATTTACAAGGCTATACACAAAATTTACCCGCAGATATACAAACTTCAGAAGAGAATGGAGTTTGGCTTAAAGAGCTAAAGAGTTTGCGAACTATTCAAGAGCAAATAGAAGCTATCAAAGCTAAGTTGCGATTTGATTCGAGTTATATAGAACTGCCTATGCTGAGAGGATATCCTTTAGGTTTTACAGAAGAGCAAAGAAAAGAGAGTGATAGAAAACTTTTAGAGACACATGCTTACAAAAACATTGCTTTTTGTAAGGTACTCTTTTGCCTTAAACATAATTCTGATATTATCCCAATAGAGCGGAAAGATGCAATGGCTATTTTAGATACACAAGAATTATACAAAATAGAAGTTTTAGATATCGAGTCAAGCCAAGCCAAATATGGTTCAAGTCGTGGTAGTTCTGGTGCTGTTATTTTATGTTGTAAAAGCGGAAAAAGACGTAAAAAATAGAGGATTTCCGCCTTTTCAGGTGTTCTAAAAATAAATGACGCATTTTAATTTTAACTCAAACTATCAATCATTCATTTTTCGACACCTGAAAAAGAACTCCCTAAGTGTGTGTTTTCAGGTGTCAAAAAAAGCTAAAATAAAAAAGGTCTGTAGATAGATAAACTCGACAGCGT
>JAYTNK010000599.1:0-4147 GCA_043748375.1 Cytophagales bacterium | reverse complement strand
TAAACTCTCCATTTCCCAAAAATTGTTTGTGTTGCCAGCCCGTAACATCACTGTAAACAGCCATGCGCGGAAAAAAGTGCGCTATCTCATACTCAAAATTACCATCTTTAGCAAAGAATTCGGTGCCAGCACGCCCACCATATTTGCGTTGCTCGGGAACTTTGAATGCCCAATCAACCGAAAAACTGAACTTGCCTCCCTTCGCAGGCAAGGGCGCAGGCAAGTCGATACGCATCATAGTTTTGTTGATAATAAAGCGCAATGGCTTGCCTGCCTCATCGCGGACATTGCCTATTTTGTATCCACCTTCAGAGTGCGAAGAGAATACCCAGCGCAAAAAAGAAGCGTTGAGGGTGTCGGCAGGATTAAGGGTTTCCGTTTTTTGTGTATCCGAATTTTGGTCAAACAAGTTTTGGTCTAATTGCAACCATAAGTAAGACAAAGGCGAAGGCGAGTTATTATAATAAGTAATAGTTTCCGAACCTTGTATGGTTTGGTCATTATCATTCAAAGTAACTTGCATTTTATAGTCCGCTTTTTGTTGCCAATAATCTGCGCCAGGCGAGCCATCAGCAGTACGATAAACATTCGGAGTTGGCAACATCGTCCCAAGTTGTTCAAATTTTGAACTTGGATAAGGGGCAGGCAGTTGGCTTTGTGCAAATAGGCTCGCACCATAAAAGACAAAAGCGCACAAAGGTAGAAAGGTTTTTTTCATGGGTATATCAATTAATGATACAAATTAAGGGCTTTTTTTTGAGAAATAAAAAAGTAACTCATAAATAAACGGCTGTTTTCTTTTTGAGTAGCCAATTAGCTGTTTTTTCTTAGAAAAATGCAGCTATTTTTGTTATGCCATCGTTTTTCCAAAAAATACAGCTACATTTGTGAAGAACTAAGGCTAATCGACATGAAAAAAACACTTATTACTTTGCTTTTTATACCTCTCGCCTTTTTATTATTGCCTCTCGCCTTAAAAGCACAAGGCTGTAGCGATGCAGGGTTTTGCACTATGGGCGCTATGAAACCCGACCAGCATTTGAAAACACAACGCACAGCCAAATTACTTTCTATGCAAGTAAGCCAATATGTGGCTCGTACCAAGTTTGAGGATTATATTTGTGCCACTACCCTTGAGGCAAATATTGCCTTGGGCTCAACGAATAAAAACAGTATGCAAGTAAAATTGCCATACATGGTCATATTCAATTTCTTAGAAAATACACAAGGACTTGGTGATATTTCATTAAGTTATACGCGTTTATTATTCAAAAACGAACAAATACAGGTGAGCGGTACGCTTGGTGCAAAAATACCTACCAACAAGGCGAACAAAACTACTCGAGATGGTCTGCCCCTGCCTATGTATCAACAAACGAGTTTGGGTACATACGATGCTATTATGGGTGTTTCTGTACTCGCAAAAGGTTGGTTGATAGCCACAGGCATTCAACAACCCGTTATAAATGAAAATTACAACGAATTTACATGGAAAGCATGGCGAACCGCATTGCCCGCAGGCGATGCAAGAAGAGCTACCCAAGACAAAGTGCCTATGTCAAAACGGCTCGTCCGCAAAGCTGATGTAATGCTTCGAGTGGAGCGAAATATCCGTTTTAAG
This sequence comes from Cytophagales bacterium, assembly GCA_043748375.1. Taxonomy (GTDB): domain Bacteria; phylum Bacteroidota; class Bacteroidia; order Cytophagales; family Microscillaceae; genus RDXI01. The sequence continues at coordinate 2,526 of JAYTNK010000599.1, read as the reverse complement.
CGTATGGATTGGCACGTTGGGCTATTGGGCATTTATAAATTACAGCGTCCTACTTTTATAGATGGTACAGGCGAGCGTGTAGAAAATGCAACGGCTATAAACGCAGGGGTAAGAACTGAAGTGGAAACAAAATCGGCTAAAGGGCTGGCATTGAGTGCTATAATAGGCTTTACGCACCATCTTTCTGCTAAAAGTGCGCTACAAGTAGTATATGGAGATGCGTTGATAAGGCGTGAAAAAAACCCTGATGGTCTATCGCGTGAGCAGGTTTATACCGTTGGCTATCAATATACTTTCTAATGGGCATTGTACTACGACAAGGGGCAAAGTATGCCTTTGCTAATTTATTGGGTGTTGGATTAGGCGCGTTCAATGTTTTGTGGCTCTTTCCACGTTATCTTGCTACAAACGAAATAGGTGTTTTAGCGGCACTCGAGGGTGCAGCCGTATTAGGCTCAACCGTAGCAGGTTTAGGCATCAATGTTATCACAGACCGCTTTTTTCCGCTTCATAAGGACTTGCCTGCCAAACATGGAGGCTATTTAGGTTTTTTACTGGTGTATGTGGCAATAGCATGGCTTTTTTTTTGTACGCTTTTCTTCGTATTATATGATTTTTGCCTTGGCTTCTACTTAAAAAAATCACCTGAACTACCGCTTTATTTTGGCTGGGTATATGTGTATGCTGGTTTATTAGCCATACAATACGGCTTAGAAAGTTTTGCGCGGGTATATTTGCGCATAGCCATTCCAAATTTATTGCGCGAATTTTTTTTACGAATTTTAATAACCATAAGCGTATTATTATATGCTTCTCAAAGTATAGATTTTGCTCAAGTAGTCGCTTTGCGGATAGCAAGTTACGCCATTATTTGCGTTTTGCTCCTTGCCTACCTGCTACGCTTGCGCATACCGTTTTGGTATATAGACAAGCGTTTTTTTCGAAAAGCAAATATTTACCCTATTGTACGTTTTGGCTTTTTCACTTTTTGGGGAGCGATAGGCATTACATTGGTCATGAAGTTGGACGTATTGATGCTCGGAGCAATGCTGAATATGAGCCAAGTAGGTGTTTTTTCGCTTGCTTTTTTTATAGGTAATGTCTTGGAAATTCCGCGCAAAGCGATAGCTCAAATTAGCCAACCTATCTTAGCACAAGCATGGCGCGAAAATAACTTGCCTCTTATCCAAAAAATGTATGCGCAATCTTCTCGCAATGCGTTTGTGGTAGGTGGGTGGCTTTTTTTGGGGATTTGGTTAAATATTGACAGTTTATTTGCTTATATACCGCATAGTGAAGTCTATGTGGCAGGCAAGTTCGTAGTCTTATTTATTTGCCTCACACGCTTGGTAGATATGGGAATGGGCTTAAATAATGAAATCATTACACAATCAAATTACTACTTTTTTAATTTTTTGATAGTTTTATTAATTATTATATTAGTAATAGGCTTTAATCTTCTTTTTATTCCAATTTACGGCATTACAGGAGCAGCGTTGAGCAGTTTAATAGCCATCGTGGTTTCTAATGGCCTTAAGTTTATTTTCTTGTATAAACGTTTTGGCTTTCAACCCTTAACACAGGAGCATTTAGTCATGGCTTTAATCATAATCGGTTGTTTTCAAATCGCTTGGATACCTGTTTTACTGCCTGTTTGGGCTGATATGCTCGCCCGCTCAATAACCATCACGCTTGCTTATTGGGGAGCAAATATTTACTTCAAAACCTCCCCAGAATTTACTACTTTGTGGAATGTGGTTAAAAATAAAATAAAAAAGTAATACATGAAAAAACGCTCCCTATTATTTTACATAGCTATCTTCGCCCTGCTTGCCTGCCCGCTCATAGCACAACCCGTTGTCTTAAAACGCGACACTGCCAAATTATGGATTGGCGGGTTTAATACCCCACAAATTCAAAAAATGAAACTTGATACTGATGATATAAGTGATTTAGTGATATTTGACCGCACTAACTCCCGCTTTTTTACTTTTACCGCAAGCTCAAATAAAGGCAAAATGTATTGGAAATATAGCCCCGAATATGAAGGTATTTTCCCTAAAACACAAGGTTGGTTTTTATTACGCGATTATGATGGAGATGGCAGGCAAGATTTTTTTGCACACGCGCAAAATGGCATACAGGTTTGGAAGAATACGCTTTTGGCAGGCAAGACTTCCTTAAAACTGATAAGCAATGGCTTGGAAACTAAAGGATTAAGTGGTAAAATAAACCTCCAAATAGCTATAACAGATATTCCTTGCCTACACGATTTAGACAATGATGGCGACCTTGATATACTCACGTTTGATTTTGCACAAGGCAACTATCTTGAATTGCACATCAATACGTCCGCCCAGACAACTACAAATGACGCACTTTCAAAGCTACAGTTTGAGCGACAAGGCTATTGTTGGGGTGGTATTTGGGAAGGCGTAAACTGTGGCGAACTTCGGTTCGATTACCCTTGTGAACCAGCAGGCAAGGGCGGAGGCGAACCTGAAAAAACGCCTCTCCCCTACCCTC